>QGUH01000852.1 GCA_003242355.1 Pseudomonadota bacterium | reverse complement strand
AATATTTTTACGCGCCTCGTCCGCGAGGTGCGCGACGACGGCAGCGCGGATTTGCAGGCGTGGGGCATCGTTCAAAACCTCTCCGGCGAAGACTGGACGGACGTGGAGCTCACGCTCGTCGCGGGCGCGCCGCTCGCGTTCCAGTCCACGCTCGGCAACCCGGTGATCCCGGAGCGCCCGGTGGTCTCCGATCGCGGCGAGATCATCGCCGCCATGCCGAAGGGCGTCACGACGTTGCACCGCGAAGAGCAGGCGGCGGCTGCCGAAATCGACGCGGCGGCAGACGACGGAGCGGCGGTGCCTCAAGAGATGCGGGTCGAGAAAGCCGTCCGGCGCACCAGCAAAGCGGGCGCCGTGCCCGCAGCGCCCCCCGCGCCCGCACCCTCGGCCGATCTCGACACGCCCATGGGCGGGGTGGCGCCGACGCTGAGCGCGCCCCGTCGGCTCGAGGACCTCGCAGCGGTGGCGATGCAGGCCGGCACGACGCGCTACGCGATCCCGGCGCGCGTGACGGTGCCGAACGACTCGGCCACCATGGTGCTGCTGCTGAGCGAGCGCATTCCGGGCGAGGCGGTGCTCTTGTTCGCGCCGGACGGCGCCGTGAGCGCCTCGGCGCGCCACCCGTATCGCGTGGCACGCTTCAAGAACTCGACGCGCGGGCTCTTGGAGCGAGGGCCGATCGCGGTGTTCGAGCGCGGCTCGTTCCTCGGCCAGGGTCTCGTCGAGCCGCTGCCGCCGAAGGCGACCGCCACGGTGCCGTTCGCGCTCGAGCGCGGTGTCGCCGTGACGAGTCATCGTCGGTACGACGAGCTCGGGAGTCGGCTGCACCGTGTCGAAGCAGGTCAGCTCTTCGTGGAACGCGACCACTCCACGCGCACCGTTTACGAAATCGACAACGGCGACACCCAACCGGCCAAGCTCTTGGTCCGGCACCCGAGAATCCCCGGCACGCGCCTACACGATCCACCCAAGGGCACCGAAGACGAAGCCGGCAGCACGAGCGCGCTCGTGCCCGTCAAGCTCGCCCCGAGCGGCAAGACCGAGCTCGTCATCGACGAACGCCGGCCGATGCAGCAGCACGTGGACTGGCTGTCGCCGCTCGCGGATCAGGCCGTTCAGGCATACCTGAGCGATCCGAATGCGGATCAGGAGGCAGCCAAGCGGCTGCGCGAAGCGTTCCAGATCCGCGAAGTGCTGAAGCGCGCGGTCGACGAACGCACCAAGCTCGAACGCGAGCAGAACGAGCTCGAGCGCCTCTCCGACGAAACCCGAAAGAGCCTGCGCGCGATCGAGAAGAACACCCAGGCCGCCGATCTGCGTCAAAAGCTCACCGCGCGCCTCGCCGACGCCACTCAGAAGCTCGATCGCATCACCAAACGCCTCATCGAAGTCGGGCTCACCATCAGCGAGCAAGAGGTCCGCTTTCGCGACGCCGTTCAAGGCATCCGCATCGACGCCTCGTCGCAAAAAAAGCCGGGCTAGAAGCGGTAGAAGCGGAAGGCCGATCCGCTCGACGGACGGCCTGCCAGCCTCGTTTCGTGAGGCGGCGGGTCTGCCGCTCGTTTCGGTTCGATGGCAGCAGGCTCGTCATGCCCCGCTTTCTCGTTTCGTGCGGCGGCGGGTCCACCGCTCGTTTCGGTTCGATGGCAGCAGGCTCGTCATGCCCCGCTTTCTCGTTTCGTGCGGCGGCGGTCTTCAGCTCGTCTCGGTTCGATAGCAGCAGGCTCGTCGTCCCGCTTTCTCGTTTCGTGAGGCGGCGGGTTTTCAGTTTTGGTGTGTTCCGCCGCGCAGGCGCGCCGGGTGGGGCCGGTGCGCATCGGGTGTGCCACAACGACTCGCCGGTACCGCGAGCGCCGTGCGCAGCAACGACCGCTCAGCACGCGAGCGCCCGCGGGCAGCAACGACGCGGCCTTCAGCCGCGCGGCGCGGTCAGCACGCCCAGCGCCGCGCGCAACAGCGTCGCGGTGCAGAGCGTTTCCGCCGTTTCGAGCACGCGCCGGACGGCGCTTCTGGCCTGTCGCTCCGAAAACCCGAGCCGGCGCAAAGCTCCAAACACTTGCTCGCCCACTGCTATCGCGCGAACCGACGGTGGGTCGGTGTACTCGGTCCCATCGGCACGCAAGAATCGAAGCTTCGTCGAAGGGCTCCCCTCGATCGAAAGCTGCCCCCTGTGCAGCGCGGTGTGGTGCCCCTCGCACAACGTCACGAGGTTCTCGGGGTCGTGCCCTCCGCCTTCTGCTGGCGGATTCAGGTGATGAACGTCCAAGAACCCCCCGAAGCTGCAGCCCGGCACCACACAGCGACCGCGATCGCGGTGATAAACGTAGCGCCGCACCGCAGGAGCGATGCTTTGAGTTGCCTTCGGCAAGGTCCCCTCTGCAATTGGCGTTGCTGCTGCGACTACCGAACGCAACGGCCCAACGTGAGACCGTAGCCGCCCCACGTGGGTGCACTGCACCGCGAACGCCGGCTGTTGCTCACGGTTTGACCCCCCCGAGTTGGAGGACACCAGCCGCAAGACCGGGCGTTGCTCGCGGGTGGGCCGGCATCCATGAATCGACTCTCGTTCGTGGCTTGCCGGCTGCTCAGTACGCGCCTGCCGTTCGTGACTTGGCTCCCGTTCGTGACTTGGCTCCCGTTCGTGACTTGGCTCCCGTTCGTGACTTGGCTCCCGTTCGTGACTTGGCTCCCGTTCGTGACTTGGCTCCCGTTCGTGACTTGGCTCC
>QGUH01000851.1 GCA_003242355.1 Pseudomonadota bacterium | reverse complement strand
GAACTCTGTTGCGCGCGACCTGTCTACGAGGTAGTTTTCAGCTAGCCCGGCAGGCTGGGCGAGAACACGGATCGAGTTGTCCGCCCATTCGACAAGTCCTATTCGGTTCCCGCGTCGCCGGCCTGTGTGGAACGGGCGAAGAACCCATCGGCGACGCTCCCCAGCACGTGGACGAACGCGGTGAACTTGTCCGCGAGCTCTTCGAACAGCTCCGGCGCCCGGGGGCCATCGCTCCCGCTCTTCCGATCGGCCGTGCGCAGCATGCTGGCAGCGCCGTCGTAGGCGCGCGCTCCGAGCGAGCTCATGTATTGCAGGCGAATGCCGCGCGTTTCGAAGTGATCCTTGAAGAAGCCGCTCGTGAACAACACGGCGTCGCCGAGCGCGCGCAAGCGGTCGAACCGCTCGCGACCGACCCTGGACATCGCATCGGCGAGCAAGAAGGAAATCGGGCGGTCGAACGCCTCGTGCGCGAGCTCGTCGGGATGGACGAAGTCCACGAGCAACGCGACGAGGTAGTGCTCCGTCGGCGGGCTCGTCTCGACGTTTCGTTCGGTCAGGGCAAGGCCAAGCGCTTCGCGGAAGAAGGCGTGCAGATTCACGTCGGTATCGATTCGTGCACGCGGGTTCGAGTCATCGGTCACCGTGGACACCTCCTTCGTCCCGACCTCTCGGTCCCGCGCCCTCGGGGAGACTCGAGCCGTTCCGGAGCCGGAACGGTTCCCCTCCGACTGGCCGAACCAGGAGCCCTCGAGAGGGCACCCGGGCCGGCCGTCTGGCTTCCCCGGAGACGTGGCGAGGCCGCGCGCGGCGACTCCCCCTCAGCACCGAGCGAGCTCGGCGACGGCAGGGTGGAGCGGATTCTGACCGCAGCCTCACGGAACCCTACCAGTGTATCGCTGGTTGGGGCTCCTTTCCCTGACCGGATGTACAGCCCGTGGCGCTTCCTTAGCAGCGTGGCGGCCTGGCTGCTAAGAAGTGCCGCTGCGCGCCGTGCACCGGGGCGGAGGTGCGACGCCGGGCGATTCCAAGGACACGCGAAAGCGGGTTTTGGTCTTCAGGCCGAAGGCGGCAAAGATTCGAAACGCTCGGGGGGCGCGCCTTGACACGTAAAGGCGCGTGGATAAGTTCCGGCTCGTTCGTTAGCACTCGCTCGCCGTGAGTGCTAACAGCCGGCGGTCACCGCTGAAATCTTGGGCAGTTTCGGGCCTTTACCCGAAAGGCCCGCCCTGCCCACGCCCTCGAAAGGAAGGGGCGGACCGAGAAGTGTCTGGGGGCGCCTGCCCCCGAGTTGGGAGGAAAGCGACTCATGAACATTCGACCCCTGCAAGATCGCGTGATCGTCAAGCGCGTCCAGGAAGAAGAGAAGACCAAGGGCGGCATCATCATCCCCGATACCGCCAAGGAGAAGCCGATCGAGGGCGAGGTGCTCGCCGTCGGCAATGGAAAGGTCCTCGAGAACGGCACCGTGCGGAAGCTCGACGTCAAGGCCGGCGACCGCGTGCTGTTCGGCAAGTACGCAGGGACCGAGGTGAAGATCGATGGGGAGGAGCGCCTCATCCTGCGTGAGGACGACATCCTCGGCGTGATCGAGAAGTGAGCGGAGGAAGCTGAATCATGGCTGCCAAGGAAATTGCATACGAGGAACGTGCCCGTAATCTGATTCTGAACGGCGTCAATGCGCTCGCCGACGCGGTGAAGGTCACGCTGGGCCCGCGCGGTCGCAACGTCGTCATCGAGAAGAGCTTCGGGTCGCCGACCGTCACCAAGGACGGGGTGACGGTCGCCAAGGAGATCGAGCTCGAGAACAAGTTCGAGAACATGGGCGCGCAGATGGTGCGCGAGGTCGCGTCGAAGACGAGCGACGTGGCTGGCGATGGCACGACCACCGCCACCGTGCTCGCGCAGGCGATCTTCCGCGAAGGCAGCAAGCTCGTCGCGGCGGGGCACAACCCGATGGAGATCAAGCGCGGCATCGACAAGGCCGTCGACGTCCTCGTCGAGGAGCTCAAGCGCCTCGCCAAGTCCACCAAGGACCCGAACGAGATCGCGCAGGTCGGTACGGTCAGCGCCAACGGCGACACCACCATCGGCAAGCTGCTCAGCGAGGCGATGGAGAAGGTGGGTAAGGAAGGCGTGATCACCGTCGAAGAGGCGAAGAGCGCCGAGACGACGCTCGAGGTGGTCGAGGGCATGCAGTTCGATCGCGGCTACCTCTCGCCGTACTTCATCACGGATCCGGAGCGCATGGAGGTCTCGCTCGAGGACTGCTACATCCTGCTGAGCGAGAAGAAGATCAGCAACATGAAGGATCTTCTGCCGGTGCTCGAGGCGATTGCCCGCTCGCAGAAGCCCTTGCTGATCATCGCCGAGGACGTCGAGGGCGAAGCGCTCGCGACGCTCGTCGTGAACAAGCTCCGCGGCACGCTCCAGTGCTGCGCGGTCAAGGCGCCGGGCTTCGGTGATCGCCGCAAGGAGATGCTGAAGGACATCGCGATCCTGACCGGCGGTCAGGTGATCGCGGAGGAGCTCGGCCTCAAGCTCGAGAACGTCACCATCAGCGATCTCGGCCAGGCCAAGCGCGTCAAGGTCGACAAGGACAACACCACGATCGTCGACGGCGCCGGCAAGAAGGAGAAGATCAAGGGCCGGCAGCAGGAGATCCGCACGCAGATCGAGAACACTACGAGCGACTACGATCGCGAGAAGCTCCAGGAGCGCCTGGCCAAGCT
>QGUH01000850.1 GCA_003242355.1 Pseudomonadota bacterium | reverse complement strand
TTAAAGAGACGCCCCGGGGCGGCCCGAGGACGGTGGGGGGCTGCCCCGGCTTGTTTCCGGGGGGGGTGGCGCGAACCTCTGGGGGCGCGGCTCGGGGACGCTCAGCATGAGCGACGCCGTGCGGTACCGGCGTCCGCTCGACCCGAATGGCTATCGACTCGCTCGGGTCGAAGGCGCGCGCCTCTGGGTCGAGCTTCGGGTGCCGAGCGACGCGGACGGCGACCGGTTCATCCCGCCGGCCTCGTTCGTGGGGCGCCTCGTGCCGGCAGCCGACGCGGGGCTTCGCTACAGCGCCGTGTCCGACGCGGTGGAGGCCACCGGGCGATCGCCGTTGCCTCCCGATGCGTGGCTGCTCATCGACGGCGAGTCGCCCGCCGGCACGCGCTGGGTCCTCGGGGTCGTCGCCGTGCTCACGGCGTTCGCGGTCTTCAACGCGTTCGGCCTCTTCCGGCTCGCGCAGCGCGTGCGCAGCTGAGCTCGCGACTCGGCGCCTCCGCAAACTCGCGTCGCCGCGGCCCTTCCCGAGCGTCACCCCGGAATCCGGGTCGAACCCTCTGGCGCGCGGACGCGTTGCGTGATTTGGTCCGCGCGTGTCGTGGAAGCCCGAGTGTTTGATCGTCGGCGGCGGCGTGATCGGCTGCGGCGTCGCCTGGGAGCTCGCGCGACGCGGTGCGCGCGTGACGGTGCTCGAACGTAGCGTGCCCGGCGCGGAAGCCTCGAGCGCCGCTGCGGGGATCCTGGGCGCTCAGCTCGAATCCGAAGCTCCCGGGCCGCTCTTCACGCTCGCCCTGGCGAGCCGCAGACGCTACCCGGTGTGGGCGCGACGGCTCGCGGCCGAAACCGGAATCGACATCGAGCACCGCCCTTCGGGTGTGCTCGAGGTGGCGTTCGGTGCGGACGAGCTGCGTCGCGTGCGCAAGCGGTTCGCCCTCCAGGCGCGCGCCGGCGCGCGCATCGAGCACCTGGATCGACGTGCGCTGCGGCGCGAGCACCCCGCCGTCACGGAACGCGCCGTCGGAGCGGTGTTGCTGCGCGACGACGGGCGCGTCGATCCGCCGGCGTTGCTGCGCGCGCTGCGCGTCGCGAGCGAACGCGCCGGAGCGCGGTTTCGGACGGGCGCGTTCGTGCGGCGCGTGGTCGTGCGCGATGGGCGCGCCGCTGGCGTCTTGCTCGACGACGGCACCGTGCTCGAGGCCGACCGCGTGGTGGTCGCCGCCGGCAGTTGGAGCAGCCTCGTCGAGGGCGCGGAGCTTCCGCCCGGTGGCGTCACGCCGGCGCGCGGTCAGATCGTGGAGCTCGGAGTGCCGTGCCCGCTGTTCACGCCCGTGCTCCACGGGCCGCGCTGCTACCTCGTTCCGCGCGACGATGGGCGCGTGCTCGTCGGCTCGACGCTCGAGTTCGTCGGGTTCCGCCGCGAGGTCACCGCGGGCGCCGTGCGCACGCTGCTCGACGCCGCGATCGAGCTCGTGCCCGCGCTCGCGGACGCGGCGGTGCTGCGGAGTTGGTCGAGCTTTCGTCCCTACACGCACGATGGGCTCCCCGTCATCGGCTCTGCCGACGTCGAGGGGCTGGTGATGGCGACCGGGCATCACCGCAACGGCGTGCTGCTCGCGCCCATCACGGCCGAAGTGGTGGCGGCGCTCGTCCTCGGCGTTCGTCCGCCGGTCGACATCGGCCCCTTTTCTCCGGTGCGCGGCCGCGAGCCTGCACCGGGTGTCAGCGCGTCGAGCGGCCGGAGGCGCGTCGCCCGACGAGAAACAGCGCGAGCGTGACGAGCACGACGAGGCCGAACACCGCCACGTCGCTCGCGCTGTCGAGTCCGCGCGCTCCCGCCCACGCGTAGAGCACGCTCGCGGGCAGCGAGCCGAGCGCGCCCGCGAGCAGCGCGCGCAGTGGCGCGACGCCGAGCGCGCCGGCCGTGATGGCCACCGTCTCGGCCAGGATCGGAATCGGGCGCGTCGCGGCAATCGCCGCCATGCCCCACCGCTCGACGAGGCGCGTCGCGTACGCGCGCTCTTCCTCCGACGTCACGCGCTCGACGAAGCGGCGAGCGCTGCGCCCGAGGAGGATGGCGGTCAGCGTCGCGAGCGTGCCGCCCGTGAGCGAGAGCACCGTGCCGCCGACGGTGCCGAACCACGCGCCATGCGCCAGCATGACGACGCTCGAGGGGACGGGCAGCACGACGTCCGCGGTGAGCAGCCCCACGCCGAGCAGGGCCGCGAGCGGTCCGCCCGTGTGCAGCGCTCCGGGCTCCATGAATCGGCTCGCGCCCGTCCACTGGAACAGAGCGAAGACGAGCAACAGACAGAGGGCGAGCGCTCCGGCGAGGCGGAGAAGGCGACCGAGCTTCATGCCGACCGGGCGCCATCTTGCCTCGTGGCGCGGCTCGGCGCCCCTGCAGCAGGGGCTCGTTTGGCTTTTGCGGAAGCGCCTCGCGCGGCGTGCTCCTTGCGCGTTCTTGCGGGAGCCCCCGCGGAGCCATACCCGCGTCCGCCTCGCCGCGGCCTTCGGCAGCGCCGCGCTCTCCTCGTCTTCGTTGGCGGGCGGACGCGGGGGCGCGCGGCGCGCAATCGAGGCCGCGCCGCGGCTTCGAACGAGTGGCCGGGGGCGGTGGACCGGACCTCTGCTCTCGGGTATGAGACGCCGCGATGGCCATCACCTACCGTGACGCCGGCGTCGACATCGACGCCGGCGACGCGCTCGTCGAGCGCATCAAGCCGCTCGCGAAGAG
>QGUH01000849.1 GCA_003242355.1 Pseudomonadota bacterium | reverse complement strand
GACCAGACGCCTTCCGATCCAGTCCTCCTTCGTGACCACCTCGTACTCGAACTCCGGCCCACCACAGCGCGCGCACGTGCTCGAGAACATGATGAACCCACGCTGCGCGGTTACCTGCCCGCTTCCCCGGCACTGCGGGCAGGTCTCCGGCGACGTGCCCGGCCGCGCTCCCGACCCCTGGCACTTGTCGCAGGGCGCGCGCCCGCGGATGGCCACCTCGTGCTTTCCGCCGCGCATCGCGTCCGCGAGGCTGATCTCGGCGTCCACCCGTACGTCCTGCCCTCGGTCGGTGCGGCGCCGCCGCGTGCTCGGCTGCCCGCCGAAGCCCCCGAAGCCGCCGAAGAAGTCGGCGAACATGTCCTGGAAGTGGCTGAGGATATCGTTTACTCCGACGCCGGAGAAATCCACCCCCGCCCCATTGAGGCCGGCGTGACCGAAGCGATCGTAGGCCGCTCGCTTCTGCTCGTCGGAGAGCACCGAATACGCTTCCGACGCCTCCTTGAAGCGCTGCTCTGCCGTCGGGTCTCCCGGGTTGCGGTCCGGATGGTGTTTCAGCGCCGCCTGGCGGTACGCCTTGCGAATCTCGTCCGCGGTTGCATCTCGGGAAACGCCGAGGACCTCGTAGTAGTCGCGCTTTTCACTCATGCTTCAACGCACCATCGCGGAAATTTGGAGCGGACGCGGGGCCAAACTAAGGCGTCAATCGGAGCTGTCAACGCGGACCTCCGCTCGGTGCGACGGGGGCGCCCCCGTTCGGCGGCTGGGCCGGCACCCCCGGGGGGAAGGCCGAACCGGTCCCCGGAGCCTGAGTTGCTCCCCGCCCGTCGAGCTCCAGCGCCCAGCCGAGCACCACGCGGTCCGCCTCGAGCTCCACCAGGCGCCGTGCGGCCGCCTCCGCCGAACGCTCCTTTTGCGCGAGCCGCCGCACGAGCTCCCGCCCGACGCGCTCGGCCTCCCGGAGGTCGCGCCGCAAGCGCCGGATCTCCTGCGCGCGCTCCTGGAGCTGCGCCTCGAGCCGCTCGACCTCCTCGGCGCCGACGTCGTCCTGCTGCGAAAGCAACGCCAGCTGGGCCTGCTTGGCGAGCAGCTTGTCTTCGAGCTCGGTCGCCCGACGACGCCACTGCTCCACCTCGGCGCGCAGCTCGTCCCGCTCGCGCGCCGTGCTCGTGAGCTCCGCCTGCAGCTTCCGCTCCGCGTCGCTCTTGCGTGAGCGCAGCTCTTCGAGAGCGCGCGCCGCGGCGTCGGCGCGCTCCTCGGCCGCATCGGCGCGCTCGTCCGCGGCGTCTGCCCGCTCGTCGGCCGCAGCCGCGCGGCCCTCGAGCTCACGAATCCACGCCTCGAGACGCTCGCGCTCGGCGCGTGCCCGTGCCTCGAGCTCGCGGGCGCTCTTCTCCATCTGCTCCGCGCGCGCCTCGCGCTCACGGGCTTCCTTCTGCAAGCGCTCGGTGCGAAGCTCGCGGTCGCGCGCTTCCTTCTGCAACCGCTCGACCCGCGCCTCGCGTTCGCGCAGGTTCGAAACGGCGCTCTCGTCGGCACGCGCCATCGGTTCGACACGCGCCGTCGACTCCGCCGGCTTCGGAGCGGGGACCGGAGCGCGGAGCTCGCCCGCGGGCCGCCGCGGCTCGAGCACGCGCGCGGAGAGCTGGACGACGGCATACTCGTCGAGCGCCCGCGGCTCGCGCCCGGCGAGCGCGACGAAGTAATCGGGCTCCTCGTCGTGCGGGGAGACGAGCGACGGATCGAATGCCGGAACGGGCTCCCCTTCCGCGGCGAAGTCGACCACCGCGTACGCGACGAAGGGCACCTGACCCAACATCCGCACGTGAGGGAGCTCGGCCGAAACGTGATCGTAGAGCGCGTAGTAGTCGAGCCCGCGCGCTCCTTCGTCGACCGGCAAGAGCGGGCGATGCGCTTCGGGGTTCGGCGCCGCGGCGAGCAGCGCGCCGCGCGCAGTGAGCAGCCGGGCGACGGCGCGCACCGTTGCGCGCGGATCGACCTCGCTCGCGAGGTTCTCGATCAGCGCAAAATCGAAGGACGCTTCCCGAAACGTGAGCGCCGCTTCCTCGAGCGAGCCGAACGACACGACTCGGTCGGTCGTCTGTGCGGCAACCTCGTTGCGGCGCGCCGCATCCGCGTCGCACACGTGCACCGAGCGGGCGCCTCGCTCGAGTAGCCGGTTCGCAAGACCCGATCGCGCATTTCCGACCACGAGCACCCGGGCACCGGAGCAGAGGCGCTCGGCGTAGACGACGAGCGGCAGGGCGGGAGGAGGCAAACCGCGATCGAGCATCGAAGGGCTCCACACTACCGCATTCGGCAGGGTTTTCCGCGCGCCTGTATCGACTGACTCGCCGGCCTAGCCCCCGATCCGGAAAAATGTGGCGCCTGCCACGGTCAGCGGCGTCGGGGAGTTCTTGAACGTCCGCGAGAGGGCGGCGACCGCCTCTTCGTCGACGTAGCAGCCCGGGCCCCAGCCATCGTCCCCCTCACCGCCGTGGCACGCGGTTTCGGCGTACAGCGCCCGCCGAAACGGCTCGCTCGGGCGCGTCGCCCGGAGCAGGACGAGGCCCGGATGCGGCGCGGACACCCGAGGCAGGTCGCGCGCGCTTTCGTCGATCCAGCGGCCGCCGTGGGTGAGCACCGCGGTCACGACGAAGTCGCGCTCGCGCAGGCGCGCCAGGACCGCCCCCACCCCGGCGCCAAAATACACCAATTGAACCACACGAGCGATTT
>QGUH01000848.1 GCA_003242355.1 Pseudomonadota bacterium | reverse complement strand
GGGGCCAATCCGAGCGTAGCGGTTCCACGTGGGTCCACTGCCCTGCGCGTCCCGTTTCGTTCGCCGAAGACTGCGGGGGCCAATCCGAGCGTAGCGGTTCCACGTGGGTCCACTGCCCTGCGCGTCCCGTTTCGTTCGCCGAAGACTGCGGGGGCCAATCCGAGCGTAGCGGTTCCACGTGGGTCCACTGCACCGCTCGTACCGTTGCTCCCTTCGCTACCGATTGCAGACCTGCCTCCGAGCGTGGCGGTTCCATGTCAGTCCGATGCTCTGCGCGTGCCCTTGCTTCGTTCCTCCGGGGCTGCGTATCCGGATCCGAGCGTAGCGGCTCCACGTGGGTCCACTGCCCTGCGCGTCCTGTTTCGTTCGCCGAAGACTGCGGGTGCCAATCCAAGCGTAGCGGATCCACGTGGGTCCACTGCCCTGCGCGTCCCGTTTCGTTCGCCGAAGACTGCGGGTGCCAATCCGAGCGTAGCGGTTCCACGTGGGTCCACTGCGCCGGATGACTCGACTGCGGGTCGGCGGCCGCTCCTTCTTCAGCAGTCGACGTCGGGACGGGTGGCGCCTGTGGCGCCGGATGCCGGGCAGAGCTCGGCTGCGCCGCGCGAGCGGGGTGCTCATAGACGTCGGTGGACTCGTCGTCGAGCGCGCGGCTCGTGGCAACATTCCCAATGAACTGCGCATCACACGCGATCATGGCGACCACCTCGGGAGGCAGCTCCACGTCGGCCCCGGCGCCGTGCTGAAATCCTCGGTGGCACCGTTCGCACACGGTGACCGATACCTGGTACGACGCGCGCCCGGCGTCCCCAGGGCCCCGCAGGATTTCGCGCGCTACTTGCAGAAGGAGCGCGTCGTCGTCCATCGGCTCGGGGCACCGGCGCCGAATGAGAGCCGTAGCTTCGCGAAAGGTTGCGTACGTTTGCGCGCTCACGTCGAAGCGCAGAACGTGTCGGCGCGCCTCGGGCCGCCCAGGGTCGGAGGGGCGATCTCCACGCTCCTTGCCGGATACGAGCTGCTCGATCTGCCGGACGGTCTTGCCGCGCGCGGTCTCGAGCCACTCGCGCTCGGTGGTCGGTGTCGCGACCCGCACGAGCTCACGCACGGCCGACCAGGGAAGCGAGCCCTCGCACAGCGCCGCACGAAGCCTGGGAAGCTCTTCGAGAGCCATCGCGGTCCGGAGCTTGGCGTCGGTAGTTCGGAAGTTGTAGCCGAACAGCGCCTCGACGTACTGCGCGAAAGACGCGTACCCGAGATGGCGGTGCACATTGGCGCGAAAAGCACGGAGCAGTGCCAGCCCTTCGCGGCCATCGAGCTCGGCGCGCTCCTTCGCGAGCCGCTCGAGCTCCTCGTGTGCCGAAACCCAGTCCATGGATTCATCGACCCAAACACCCTCTGTCATGGCCCCATCATACACCCTAGTTTCTCGAGCCTCGCGACGCCTTCCAGACACGCTTTTGCGGCGCGGATCGGCGCGCGAGCCATTTCGGTTCCGAAAAACGCGTGAGCGTGACCGCGAGGGCCCAACAAGCCCCCCTTTCGGGGGCACCCGCGACTGCGCGGGTCGCCTGCGCACCAGAAGGCTGTCAAGAAGAATCTGACTGACGCTGTCTTTTTGTGTCTCGTCGTGGTCTCTCATTGGAGTGGTGGTGATGGCACTCGGCGCTCGGTCGAACCCCTGTTTCCCCTTCGTTCCGTCCTCCTTTCGTAAACGTCACGGCTCCTTCACGGAACCCGAATCCCGGCGATACCACTCGCCCTCGCGATTCGTGGTGTTCGCGTCTCGATTCCGGGCTTATGGCCCTCGACGCAGTGTGTTCGCTGAGGGATCCGATCCTCCACCACGAAGACGTGATGCCACGACCGCCCGCGCGAGTCGTAGGAACTCACTCGCGGATGTCTGGAGCCACGAACCGCCCGCTCGATTCGTGCCAACTCAGTCGGAATGCCTGGAGCCAGAGCCGCCCGCTCGATTCGTGCCAACTCAGTCGCGGGGACCTCGAGCCACGAACCGCCCACCTGACTATGGCAACACGGTCTGGGATGTCTCGAGCCACGACCGTAAGCCGTGCGAAGTCAGTCTGGGGTACCTCGAGCCACGAACCGCCACGTGAAGTATGGGAACCCGGTCTGGCTGTCTCGAACCACGACCGCGTAAGCCGTGCGAAGTCAGTCTGGGGTACCTCGAGCCACGAACCGCGTAAGCCGTGCGAAGTCAGTCTGGGGTACCTCGAGCCACGAACCGCGTAAGCCGTGCGAACTCAGTCGGGTGTCTCGAGCCACGAACCGCTCGCATGAGCGCGATTGATGGAACCAGTCAGGGATGTCTCGAGGCGCCCTCCCAATTCGTGGTGTTTGCATTCCGATCCTCCGGGCACACGGCCCCGCCACACAACGGGCTCGATGGAGCTCGTCGACCGACGCCCAATGACGACGCGACCGCACCATCCGAAAAGCGCCCCCGAGCTCGTCGCACCGAGTCGCTCAGTGATACGTCATCGCTATCGTGAGGGTCGGCGAGACGAACCACTGCGAGATGCTCGCGGAGCCCTCTTCGGTGCCGAGACGGGCGATGGTGACGCGGAACTGTGGGCCGAGGGACCATTCGTCCCGCATCCAGAAGTCGTAGCCGCCGCCCGCTCCGAGCGCGACACCTTCGCTGTCCACGGCGTAGGTCACGTCGCCCAAGGTGCGCGGCGCGCGCCGGAATCGGAGGGGGACTAAAGGGAAAAG
>QGUH01000847.1 GCA_003242355.1 Pseudomonadota bacterium | reverse complement strand
GGTGGCGCCCCGACGACGGGCGGCTCTTCCGGAGGCACGAGTCCGAGCACTGGAGGAGGCACGGCGGGCAGCCCTGGGGGTGGTGGCAGCTATGCCGGCGGCGGGAGCGGGGGCGCGGCGGGCGGCTCCGGGGGCATGCCGGGCGGCTCTGGGGGCGAAGGCGGCGGCTCGGCGGGTAGCCCCGGAGGCTCCGGGGGCGAAGGCGGCGGCTCGGCCGGCGCTCCCTCGGGTGGAAGCGACAACTCCGGCGGTAGCGGCGGCTCGCCGAGCGAGCCCGTGGACTGCAAACTGCCCAATCTGCCCGATCCCGGCAGCCTGACCTACAACAACCAGAAACTCCCCGATCCGTTCACGTTCTTCGACGGCACCAAGGTCACCACCAAGGCGCAGTGGGAGTGCCGTCGCAAAGAGATCCTCGCGATGGCGGACAAGTACCTCTACGGCCCGGTCCCGCCCGCGCCGGACGAGACGACGGGCAGCGTGAATGGAGGCAACATCTCGTTCACCGCCAAGGTTGGCTCGAAGTCGGAGTCGTTCACCGCCACCATCCAGGGCAATGGCGACGTCATCGCTCTCGAGCTGTCGAACGGCATCTTCCCCAACCCGCGGAAGCGCTTGACGTTCGGCAGCGGCTTCGAAGACAAGATCCGCAATCTGTTCGGCCTGAACCAGCTCAATCCCAACATCGCCAATGCCTGGATGGTCGACCGCGTAATCGACGTGTTGGAACAGAACCCCAACAGCGGGCATGATCCGAAGAAGATGATGGTGTCCGGATGCTCCGGATGCGGAAAGGGCGCCTTCTTCGTCGGCGTCTTCAGCCGCATCCCGCTCACGGTCATCGTGGAATCCGGCGGCGGTGGTGCGGTGCCCTTCCGGTGGGCGCACTATTACCGTCACGGCAGCGGCAACTACAATTGCAACATGCCGCCGCAGGGCATCGACAACCTCGAAGACTCGGGCATTTGCGGGCCGTGGGTGACGAACGCGGCGAGCTGGGTGCGCAACACGCCCGCGAACGTCTACAAGATGCCGTTCGATCAGCATCTGTTGCTGGCGACCATCGCTCCCCGGTGGTTGGTGCACTTCAGCAACCACAACGGTGCCAATTCGTGGTGCCACCTCGGCGGAACCGGCGAAGCACTCGGCGCGTGGGCGGCGAAGCCGGTCTGGAAAGCGCTCGGAGTTCCGGAGCGCATGGGATTCTTGCAGTACGACGCGGGCCACTGCTCGAACCCGAGCGCAGCGACGTCCCTCGCCAACGAGTTCTTCAAGCGTGCCTTCCAGGGGGACAACAGCGCGAACACGGACGTTTTCCAGACCCTGTCCAACGGCTTGCAGCAACCGGTGAGCCAGTGGAAAGACGCGTGGGTTGACTGGGACATGGACGTGGTCCTGCAGTAAGCAGCGGCTGGTCCTCACCCCGAGGGGGCTCCGAAAGCGCGCTGGGCACGTGCCCAGCGCGCTTTCTCGTTCCGGCCGCTCGAGGCTCCAGCACCGTCCCGAGCCCGCCGAGCCTGTGCCGGGCGTGCACCCTTCCCCAGCGCGATTACGCTTGCACGACCCGTGCGCGCCGTCTTCGTTGCTGCTCCAGGAGGTCCCGAAAAGCTCGAGATCCGGAACGTGCCGGACCCGCGCCCCGCGCGGCAGCACGTCGTCATCGACGTGCACGCGACGGCGCTCAATCGCGCGGATCTGTTGCAGCGCCGGGGTCTCTATCCACCGCCGGAGGGCGCGAGCGAGATTCTCGGGCTCGAGTGCGCGGGGGTGGTCAGCGAGCTCGGGCCGGAGGTCGAGACACTGAAGGTCGGCGACCGCGTCATGGCGTTGCTCGCGGGCGGGGGATACGCCGAACGCGTCGTCGTGCACGAAAACCTGGTGATGCCCGTGCCCGACGGGCTCACGTTCGAAGAGGCCGCGGCGATTCCGGAAGCGTTTCTCACGGCGCACGAAGCGCTGGTCACCGCGGCCGAGCTCGCGCCAGGCGAGCGCGTGTTGATCCACGCCGGCGCCTCGGGAGTCGGCTCGGCCGCGATCCAGCTGTCGCGCGAGCTCGGTGCTTTCGTGATCGCCACGTCACGCAGCGCGGGAAAGCTCACGTTGCTCCGAGAGCTCGGCGTGCACCACGCCGTGTGCACGAGCCAAGAGGACTTCGTCGAGCTCGTGCGCACCGTCTCGCGCGGTCGGGGCGTGGACGTGCTCGTCGACTTCGTCGGCGCGGCTTACGCAGAGCGGAATCAGCGATGCCTCGCGGCCGGCGGCCGGTGGATCGTCGTCGGCCTCCTCGGCGGAGCGCGCGCCACCATCGATTTGGGCGCGCTGCTCTCGCGCCGTCAAACCCTGCGCGGCATCGTCATGCGCACCCGGAGCCTGCCCGAGAAAGCAGCCATCGTGCGCGCCTTCCGACGCGATTTCCTCCCATGGATCGCCGAAGGCCGCCTGCGTCCACGCATCGACGTCGTGCTTCCCTTCGAATCCGTTCGCGAAGGCCACGAACGCATGGAAGCCAACCTGAACCTCGGAAAAATCGTCCTCAAGCTGCGGTGAATCAGCGTTCGGTGAACGGCTCGTCGCCGCGGAACACCCTCCGGCGGCGGGCCGAGAGGGGACGGCCGTGAACGGCTCGTCGCCGCGAAGCACCCTCCGGCGGCGGGCCGAGAGGGGACGGCCGTGAACGGCTCGTCGCCGCGAAGCACCCGCCGGCGGCGGGCCGAGAGGGGACGGCCGTGAACGG
>QGUH01000846.1 GCA_003242355.1 Pseudomonadota bacterium | reverse complement strand
CTATTTTGTTTTCAAATAAGAGACACCTATCCGTCATAGGATTCGTTCCCAGGGCCTCGGTGATTGTGAAAGCGGCGACGGCCGCGCCCTGCTGCGCGCCGCGCTTCGCGCGGCGCTCCGCGACGGGCTTTAGTGGCGCCCGGCTAATGGGGAGCAGTGCGGGAGCTCAACCTCGGCCACTTCGCCGGCGTGTGCTCCGCGGCTCCTTGGGCCGTTCACCGGCGCGAAGGGGCCAGGAGTGGGTCACATGCACGGCGCGTTGCTTCGCTTTACGAGTTGGGCCGAAGTTCGGCGTTTGCCTCTTGCCTCGCCGTCAGCCCCCGCGAGCGAAGCGAGCCCGCGACGAGCGAAGCGAATCGCGTCGGGGTGCACGAGGGGCGGTGAGCCCCTCGAGGAGGACGCCGGGGGGGGCGGGAGGTAACAAGTCCCGCGGCGTCCTATGCCGTCTACCCCTCACTCGGTCGTCACTTCCCGCGAGCGAAGCGAACCGCGTCGGGGAGCACGAGGGGCGGTGAGCGTGACGAGTCCCGCGACGTAACTAGCGCATGCCGCGCGCCAGGCGTGCGTGGCGAAAGCAGCTCACGACGTGGTCGTTGACCATGCCGGTCGCCTGCATGTGCGCGTACACGATCGTCGAGCCGACGAACGAGAAGCCGCGGCGCTTGAGATCCTTGCTGAAGGCGTCGGAAAGCGGCGTGCGCGCGGGGATCTCGGCGAGCGAGCGAAAGCGATTCTGGATCGGCCGCCCTTCGACGAAGCTCCACTGATACTTCGCGAAGCTGCCGTACTCCTCGCAAACGCCGAGGAACGCGCGCGCGTTCCGCACCGCCGACTCGATCTTGAGGCGGTTGCGCACGATGCCGGGATCGGTGAGCAGCCGCGCGATCTTTTTCGCGTCGAAGCGCGCGACGCGCTCCGGATCGAACTCGGCGAACGCGCGGCGGTACGCCGCCCGCTTGCGCAGAATGGTCAGCCAACTCAGGCCCGCCTGCGCGCCCTCGAGCACCAAGAACTCGAAGAGCCGCCGGTCATCGTGGACCGGAACGCCCCATTCCTCGTCGTGATAGGCGACGTAGATGGGGTCGGCCAGGCACCAGCCGCAGCGCTCGAGGTCCTTCGCCACCGGCCGAGCATAGCCCCGCACGGGCGGGCCCGGGCAAGGGGAGCCCCTCTCGAGGGACTTCGAGGCCGTTTTCGGGCCATCTCGATGCACCGCGCCAGGGCGCCAGCGGGCGGGGCCCGGAGGAGAGCCCAGGGCGTTGCCGCGCCCCGTCGGCAGGCCGGATTGGGGTAGGCTCGCGCGCCATGACTGCCGCCTGGTGGATGCTCGCCGCGCTCGCGGTCCTTGCGATCGCTTACCGCTACTACTCGGCCTTCATTGCCGCGAAGGTGTTGTGCCTCGACGACGCGCGCACCACGCCGGCACACCTTCATCGAGACGGCGAGAACTTCCACCCCACGAATCGCTGGGTCCTCTTCGGCCACCACTTTGCGGCCATCACCGGAGCGGGGCCGCTCATCGGGCCCGTGCTGGCGGCGCAGTTCGGCTTCTATCCGGGGTTCATTTGGATTCTGTTCGGCGTCGTGCTCGCCGGGGCCGTGCACGATTTCGTGATCCTGGTCGCCAGTATGCGCCGAGGCGGCCGCTCGCTCGCCGAGATCGCGCGTGACGAGCTCGGGCCCGTGCTCGGCGTCGTGACCGGTGTCGCGGTGCTGTTCATCGTAATCATCGCCATGGCTGGCCTGGGAAACGTCGTGGTGGGAGCCCTCGCCGAGAGCGCCTGGGGCGTGTTCACCGTCGGGCTTTCGATCCCGATCGCGCTGCTCATGGGCATTCACATCTACGGCGTGCGCGGGGGCAGCGTGCGCGGCATTCGCGAGGCGAGCATCGGCGGCGTGATCCTGCTCGCGGTCGCGCTCGTCGCCGGAAAGTTCGTGGCCGACTCGGGCTACGCGGACCTGTTCCGCCACTCCAAGACCACGCTCACGCTCGCCATCGGAGCCTACGGCTTCATCGCCAGCGTGCTGCCCGTGTGGCTCCTGCTCTGCCCGCGCGATTACCTGTCGAGCTATCTCAAGATCGGCACGATCGTGCTGCTCGTCGTCGGCATTCTGCTCGTCAATCCGCCGATCCAGATGCCGGGCGTGAGCGAGTACGTCTCCGGCGGTGGCCCCATCATCAAGGGCCCGCTCTTCCCGTTCGTGTTCATCACCATCGCCTGCGGCGCGATCAGCGGCTTCCACGCGCTCGTCTCGAGTGGAACGACGCCGAAGATGATCGACAAGGAATCGCACGCGCGCCCGATCGGCTACGGCGCCATGCTGATGGAGGGCCTCGTCGGTATCACGGCGCTCATCGCGGCCTGCGTGATGCCGCCCGAAGATTACGTCGCCATCAACACCGATCCCAAAATCGCGATGGTCGCCTCGGCCGAGACGGGCGGCACGGGCCTCGCTCGGTCGCACGAAGAGCTCGTGCGGGTCGAGGGGGCGCTCACCCCGCACGACCGGCAAATCCTGGGCCTTCGTCCCGGAGAATCGATCGCGACGCTGGCGGACCAGAAGCTTCCCGCGTCGAAGTTGCTCGCGCTCTCCAATGCCGCGCTCGCCGAGCTCGGCTACTCCGTCGATCCCACGGCGAAGCACGCCACCACGCTCGACGCAAAGGACTTCGCCCGCCCCGGGTCCAAGTGAAAGGAGTTGCCGGGGTTTCCGAAAAGCCCCGTCAAGGCCTT
>QGUH01000044.1 GCA_003242355.1 Pseudomonadota bacterium | reverse complement strand
CTTCCGCTCATTAGCCGGGCGCCACTCGAGCCCGATCAAGCGGAGTGCCGCGCGAAGCGCGGCGCGCAGCTCGGGCGGGCGCTCCCGCGAGCTGCCACGTGACGCCGATAGGCCCCACGACGCCCATCCCTGCCCATCAGGCGGCGTCTACTCCGTTGCTCATCGATAGCGGGAGCGCCCCTCGGCCCGCCGCCGGCGGGTGCTCCGCGGCGACGAGCCGTTCATCGGCCGACCACCTTCGGCCATCACGTGAGAGCGCAAGGGCCTGAGAAAGACGGAAACGATCAAGGATTGGTGTCGTCGAAGGGAGGAGGTTCGGTGGGGGTCTCCAGCTCTTGTTCCGGTGTTTCCTCCTCGGGCACACCGGGACTGGGGGGTTGTGACTGCTGGGGTTGGGCGGGGTCGGCGCCGGCGCCATTCCAGTGCGGGCCGGAGTAAGGGGGAGCCTGGGGCGCGGGCGCGGGAGGTTGTCCGTTCTGCATCGGGGCCGGAGCCGGCTGCCCGTTTTGCATCGGCGGGGGTGTGGTCTCCGAAGGAGCCTGGCCGGGAACGGTGGCGGGAGCCGGACGCGGCGCTCGCCGCGGCTGGCTCTTGCGCCGCACCTCTTGCATCGCCCGGGTTTGACCGGAGCGATCGACCTCGACCAGCTGATCGCCGATTCGAGCTCTGGTCGCGACGAGAATTTGCTCGTCGCCGACGCGAACGACCGGACCCACGGCTGCCAGCGTTTCACCGCGACCGATATCGGTGTCCTCGAGGTCACGGCGGGGCCCCAGGTCGATGGCGAGTCGACGATTCCCTTTGTTCGTCCGGATCAGGGCGATGAAGTTCGGCTGGTCGTACCCTCGAATGCGAACCGTCTTCGTGGCGATCACGGTCCCGCTCACCTCGCGCGGAGTACGCACGCGCCGTTCGGCCTGAGCTGGCGTCTCACGCAGTACCTTTTGTGCCGTCGTGCCCGCGACGGGCACGCGTTCGGCGGGCGGCAGCGCTTGGGGCGGCGACTCCGCGGCGGCAGGGGGCTGCGCCGTGGAGGGCTGCCCGGGGGTCGGCGCGGGTGCCGCGGGCGGCGCGGTCACGGGCGCGGGAGCCGGCGCCGATGGCTGCTCGCTCATCGGCTGCTGCGCGGGAGCCTGCTCTTGGTGCTGCGCGGGCGCCTGCTGCTGGGGAGCGGGGGGTGACTCGGGGTGGGGAGCTCCTGGGTGCTGTTCGGTTTGCGCGGCGGCGCCGCCGGCGCCGAGCAGCGCGACCACGAGCGTCATGGCCGTGTGCCGGTTCATGAAGTGCTTCACGATGAAAACCTCCGGGATGCAGAATCGAATCGAGCTCAGAAGAGCCCCTCCTCTTCCCAGGTGAAGACGCCGGCCTCGTAGTCGAAGTCGCCGTACGTGTCGTAGTACTCGTCGGGTTCGGCAGCATAGCTGTACGAGTCGTAGAACCAGTCGTCTGCGTAGTTCGTGTCGTAGGCGCCCTCGTAGGCGCGGTACGTCTCGTAGATCTCCTGCGACGTGTTGATGCCCTGTGCCGATGCAACTTGGGCGCTCGTGGCGAGCAGCAACGCGGCGACCGCGATGACGTGCTTGGCGAGCTGCATGAATTCGTTCCTCCGTTGGTTCAGGATTGCCCCGAGCTCCACCGAATGAGTGACTCGCGCGCACGTCGAGCTACTTCGGCGAAGCGGTTCTCACTCGAGTTCCAGCAACGCCCGTGCCCGTGCTCACGGCGCGCCGCGCCCCACGACGACGCGATGCACGAATCGGCTACTCGAGATATCGCCGCTCGAGATGCGTGAGGAACGCCTCCGTGCCGAGATCTTTACCCGTAGCCCGACGCACGAGCTCTGGCGTTTCGAGAAGAGAGCCCAAGCTCCAGACGTGCTCGCGGAGCCAGCCGTTGATTCCGCCGAACTCGCCGCGTCGAATGTCGTCGCGCGCGCCGGGGAGCGCCTGGGTGAGCGCCTGGAAGAGCTGCGCCGCCGTGAGCGCCCCGAGCGTGTAGGTCGGGAAATAGCCGAAGAGCCCGGCCGCCCAATGCACGTCCTGCATACACCCGTCCCGATCGTTGCCTCGGGTCGAGAGCCCCAGGAGCTCTTGCATCTTTTCGTCCCAAACGTCCGGAATGTCCGCGACGCGCAGCTTGCCGTCGATGAGCGCCTCCTCGACCTCGAAGCGCAACAGCACGTGGCACGGATACGTCGCCTCGTCCGCATCGACGCGGATGAAATCCTTCTTCACGCGCGTCGCGAGCCGATACAGGTTGTCGGGCGTGAACGCGCGTGGCTCGCGCGCGACGGCCCGCGGAAAGGCCTGTTCGAGCAGCGGCGCGAGCAGCTCGATGAATTCGCGGCTGCGGCAGATCTGCATCTCTTGCAGCAAGCTCTGGCTCTCGTGCACGCTCATCCCTCGTGCGCTGCCTACCGGCTGTTCGAGGAACGCCGCGGGCAGATTCTGCTCGTACTTCGCGTGACCGGTCTCGTGCATCACGCCCATGAGGGCGGTCTGGAAGTCCTCCTCGTCGTAGCGGGTCGTGATGCGCACGTCGGTCGGCACGCCCCCGCAAAAGGGATGGTGGCTGACGTCGAGTCGTCCCCGAGTCCAGTCGAACCCGACGCGACTCATGAGCTCCGCGCCGAGCCAACGCTGCCGCTCGACCGGGAACGGGCCCGGAGGAACGAGCACCGTTTCGCGGCTCTGCTTCTCGAGAATGCGTTCGATGAGTGGCGGCAGCGCGGCCCGAAGCTCCTCGAAGAGCGGGGCAATCGCGGCCCTACGGGCGCCGGGCTCGTAGCCGTCGAGCAAGGCGTCGTACGGCGACAGCCCCAGGCGCGCCGAAAGAGCTTGTGCGGTCTCGCGCTTGAGCGAGACGACCGTTTCGAGCAGCGGGCGGAACGAACGCCAATCGTTGGCGCTGCGCAACACGCGCCAGGCCTGCTCGCTCTGACTCTCCGCGCGCGAGGCGGCTTCCACCAAGTCGCGCGGAATGCTCGTCTCCCGCAGCCAGGCGCGCTTCATCTCGCGCAGGTTCGCCGCCTGCCACGGATCCAGCCCTCCTTCCGCTTCGGCCGCGGCGAACAGATCCTCGAGCTCGGGAGCCGTCGCGCGCTCGTGGATCAACCCCCGAAGCGTGGCGAGCGCCTCGGCTCGGGCCGGCCCCGCGCCGGCGGGCATCATGGTCGCTTCGTCCCAGCCGAGCATGGCTTCGGCATGACGAAGCTGGAACAGCGTCCGGTAGTGGGCCTGCAGCGCGGCGTACGACATGCGCCTAAGGTAGCCCAGCACCCGCGAGAAATGCGCCCCACGGGCCGAGGCATCGCGTCGGAGCCGGCGCGTCGACGGAGTTGAGCGCACGCGTCCTCCTGGGTAGTACGCGGGAACCCATGTCCGGCGCGTCGCCCTTCCGGAAACCTCGCTCGAGCACGGTGCCCGCTGCGCTGGTCGTGCTCTGGGCGAGCGTTGCCGCGTCGCTCTCGGGCTGCGCTGGAACCCAGCGGGAGATCTGGGTGCACCGCTACGTTTTCGGGCTTTTCGGGGGCGGCACCGTCGACGTTCGCGACGTGTGCGCGACGAGGCGCGCGCAACGAGTCCGCGTCTCGCGCAACGTCGAGTCGTACGCGCTCGCCCTGCTGACGTTGGGGGTGTATTTGCCCCACCAAGTTCACGTCGAGTGCGCCGACGAGGAAGGAGCGCCGCGGCAGTGACCCGCGCTGCCGTGCTGTTCCTGCTGACGGCCGCGTGCGGCGGCACGACGGTGTACTCGGGAGCGCCCCCCGGCAGGGTCCCTCCCGGCTACGCCGATCGTTGGCACTCGGCGTTTCTTTTCGGAGCCATCCCGGTGGACGCGACCTACGACTTGGACCGCCTGTGCCCCGAGGGTTGGGCCGAAGTGCGCCTCGTGCCGGACGAGTTTACGACGTTGCTGGGGCTGTTCACCCTGTTCGTGTATTCGCCGACGCGTCTGACCGTCGTGTGCGCGGCGCCACCCGGATCCGGACCTCCCACGTTGCCCGAGTTGCGCGGAGCGCAGCCGTAACGCCATCGTCCGGAGCATCGAAGCTCGGCGAACGCGGCGGCGAGTTGCCCCCGGCTGCCGGGACGAGCAGGATGACCCAGTGGCGAAGCGCTCCCGCGAAGTCCGTATCGAGCTCGCCGGCATCCCCTCCACGCTGACGGTCGTGGAGGAACACCCCGACGCGCTTCAGGTGCTCGGCGATGGGGAGCCGCGCGCGGTTCGCGTGCTCGCGGCGAACCCTCATCCGCTCGTGCTCGTCGGTTCCCGCGTCGTGTCGCTCGCTCGCGCGGGCGAGGCGATCGTTCATCGGGGGCGTGCGCTCGTTGCGCGCGTTCGTCGGAATCACAACGAAGTGCCGCGCCCTTCTCGGCAGCCTCCCGGCGGTGTGTTGCATGCGCCGATGCCCGGACGCGTGATCTCGGTCTCGGTGGCTCCCGGCGACTCGGTCGCCGAGGGAGCAGCGCTCTTGGTGCTCGAGGCCATGAAGATGCAAAACGAGCTCTTCGCCGCGAGCGCCGGCGTCGTGGTGCGCGTGTTCGTGGCGCCCGGCGACGCCGTCGAGCGCGGAGCGCCCCTGGTCGAGATCTCGAGCTGAGCCGAGCCCGCGGGATCAGCGCGGACGCGCCACCTTGACTTCGCGCAACGACGAACGGAACTGCTTGTAGCGCTCGACCGCGCCCTCGAGGCGTGCGCGGTCGCGCAGCAAATTCTGCTTCTCTCCCGGATCCGCGGACAAATCGTAGAGCCCGAGCGGGCGGCCGTTGCTCGTGACGAGCTTGAGATCGTCGAGCAGGAACGCGCTCCGTTCCGCGTTGTAGGGCCCCTCGGGCATGTCCACGAGGATGGGGCGAGGCTCCGGCGCGTATCCGGGCGGGCGCACGACGTCGAGCAGTAACGACTGCCCACTGACGAAGTCGGTCCCCTCCCCCGTCGGCGGGTCCAGGCGGAAGAGGTCGAGCAGGGTCGGCACGAGATCGATCAGGCTGCGCGGCACCTGGACGCGGTGCGGCTCGACCCCCGGCACGCGCACGATCAGCGGAACGCGCACGAGCTCTTCCCAGAGCTCGAACCCGTGACGAATGAGCCCGTGCTCGCCGAAGGCTTCCCCGTGGTCACTCGTCAGGATCACGATCGTGCGATCCCATGCCGGGCTCTTTCGCAACCCGTCGAGCAGACGCCCGACGTGATGGTCGGTGAAGGCGACCTCGCCGTCGTAGCGCGCGCGCGCGTTCGTCCCGAAATCGAACCCCTCGTGGGGCACGTACTCTGCGTGCGGATCGGTGTAGTGCACCCACAGAAAGAAGCGCTCGTCGCGAAACTCGCGGCGGGCGATCTGCGCGAGCGCGGCGTTCGTGAGCTCGTCGCTCGTCGAGTTGCGGTCGCCCTCCACCTGCGCAACCTTCGGGGCTGCGCTCGAGTCGATGGTGTCGAACCCGCGCTGCATTCCGTATTCTTGGAAGAAGTACCAATAGCCCTGCACGCTCGCCGTCGTGATGCCTGCCTTTCGAAGGCGCTCCGCGACGAAAGTGTCCTTCGTGCCGAAGCGGTTGAAATGCGCGTAGCCGCGGTGCGTCTCGGAGCAGTACTTGCCGATGAGCATCGGCGGCAGGCTCTTCGACGTGTACGAGGCGAGCGCGTACGCCCGCTCGAACACCACGCTCTCGCGCGCGAGCTCGTCGATCCGCGGCGAAATCGGGCGACCGTAGCCCATGTAGCCGAGATCGAACCGCAGCGTGTCCACGGTCACGAGGACCACGTTCGGTCGTTCCGGGACGCGACGGAGCGCGAGCGTTCGTTGGTCGACGTCGGCGCTCGGTGCCTCGCGCGGCGGCGGAGGAGCAGGAAGCGTCGCGTCCGCCCCGGAACAGTCCTCGTCGATGCCGTTGTCGGGCACGTCGCGTGCGAGCGGGTGGCGTGACGGATCCGAATCGTCGCAATCGCCGCCCCCGAACCGTCCCGCGAAGCCGTCGCCGTCGCCATCCGCAGCGCGCCGCGCGACCCCGAGCAAGCGCTTGCCGAGCGGAGCCGAACGTTCGACGCCCAGGGCAACTTCGGGGACCTCGAACGCGGCGACGCCACGAACCCCGAAAAGTACTGGAAGCAGAGCAAACAGGCTCGCCATTCCCCGAGCCGCGAGCCGCCGCGGAATCGGCGCAACGAGCGCCCCGGCCCCGATCAGTGCGAGGAGCCATACGGGCATGAGCTCGAGCTCGTCGCGCGTGAGCACCCCGAAGAGCTCGAGCGGGCCTCCGCCCCCGCTCGTCTCACCCGTGAGCACCAGGGCGAGAAAGAGCGCGGCGGCCCCGGCAACCGCGCCCGAGAAGCACGTTGCCGGCGATGGCAGCGCGAGGCGCCGCACCCCGGCCTCGCGCGCGAGCCAATGAACGCCGAGCACGAACGCGGCGCCGAGCGCCACACCGCCCATGGCGAGCGCGGCCGAAGCCGGTCCCGGACCGAGATCGCTCGCGAGGAGCGGAACGCCGTTGCGCGCCACGACGACGACCCAGGCAAGCACCGCGAACGGCGCGAGCGCGAGCGCGGCGGCGCGGCCCCGCCGCAACCCCGGCTCCGGTGGCGAAAACCAAGCTCGCAGCCGGATCGGTGCTCCGTCCGGAAAGAACAGTGCGCGCGCCGCGGCGGCGAGCGGCGCGACGGCGAGCGCGAGCGGCGCAGTGAGCGCAACGAGCGCGAGGAACGAGGGCCCGAAGGCGGCCCCCGTTCCCGCTTCCGTCACCCGACGCGCCTCGATCGCCGTCGCGACGAAGCAGGCGAGCCCCGCTCCCGAGGCGGCGCCGAGACATCGAAAGAACGCACGGGTCACTCGCTCGCTCATCGCGCGGGCAGACGTCTCCGGGAAGCCCGAGCGAGCGGGTGCGCGCGGTCGTACACCGCGAAGAGCCGATCGAGCGAGACGTGGGTGTAGCGCTCGGTCGTGGAAAGGCTCGAATGACCGAGGAGCTCCTGAATCACGCGCAGGTCGGCGCCGCCCTCGAGCAAGTGAGTCGCACAACTGTGCCGCAGCGCATGCGGGTGCAAGTCCGGGCGCCCCGCGCCGAGCGCACCGTAGCGCCGAACGAGCTTCTGCACCCAGCGCACGCCGAGCCTCCGCCCGCGCCGCGACAAGAACAGCGCGCGCGCATCCGGCGCCGTCCGCTTCGCGCGCAGCTCGGCGCGCACCGTGAGGTACGCGCGGAGCGCCGCGCACGCCTTGCTGCCGAGCGGCACGATGCGCTCTTTGTTTCCTTTTCCGAGCACCCGCACCTCCCCGGACTCGAGCGCGAGGTGCTCGAGATCGAGGCCCACGAGCTCGCTCACGCGCAAACCCGAGCCGTAGAGCAGCTCGAGGAGCGCCGCGTCGCGCGCACTCTCCGCCCCGTCGGACCGCGTGCGCGGCGCCTCCATCACCTCGGCTGCGGTCTCCGCGTCGAGCACGCGCGGGAGCTTCCTTCGGATCTTGGGGCTCGCGAGCGCCGCCGCGGGATTGTCGCGGGTCACGCCATTTTGCTCGAGATACCGAAAGAAGGTGCGCAGACTCGCGAGCTTGCGGCCGAGCGTCGTCGCTCCCCGCGATTCGGCGAGCTTGCTCAAATGCGCCCGGAGCAACGACCGATCGACGTCGCCGAGCCGCGGGGGCCGCTCGAGCCGTTCGGCCGCGAACCGGCAGAACCCTTCCAGATCCCGAAGGTAAGCGGTGACCGTGTGGGGCGAGGCACGCCGCTCGTGCGCAAGGTGGTCGATGAAGCGCTCGATGCACGCGCCCAGGTCCGCGGTCGATCGGAGCCCGTCGCGCGAGCCGTGCGCAAACGAGGAACGGGTCACGAGAAATCCCGCCGCCGGAAAATCAGGCTGGCCAAGGCGAGCAACCCGACGACCCACGCCACGCTGTACAGCCCCGCGAGCGCGAGGTACCGAGACAGGCTGGTCGTGACCCCCTCGCCCGTGAGCAAGGGACGCTCCGGCACGTAGAGCATCAGATTGGGGAACACGTGGCTCGTCGCCTCGCCGAAAGTGCGCAGCGTCTCGCCGAACATCTTGACCGGCAGGTTCGCGAGCGTGTCGGCGGAGCGGCCGACGACGAACACGCCGAGCGTGAACACCGCGCTCAAGAACGGCGAGGAGAACGCCGCGAACACCGTCGCGACGGCCGCAATCACCCCGACCTCGAGGAGCGTGAGGAGCGCCGAGCCGAAGAGCACGCGCTGATCGTCGGGGGCGCCGCTCGACAGGGCGAGGCCGAGCGCGAGCACCGAGAGTGACCACGGAATGGGCAGCGCCGTCCGAACGCGCGGCAGGAGCACCGCCGCCGCGGCCAGCACGGCCACGCTCCCGAGCCCCACGCCCGCACACAAGAGAGCACTGCGTCCTGCCATTTCCGCAACGGCGAGCAACAGAGCCCCGGTGTTCGCGGCCACGAACACGACGAGCGTGAGCAACGTGCCGAGGTACTTCCCGACGAGGTACTCCGAGCGGCGGATCGGCCGCGCCAGGATGGGAAAGAGAGTCTTGAGCTCGAGCTCGCGATACAGCGAGGTGGCCGCGAGCACGATCGCGACCAGGATGGCGTAAATCGAAATCGAAGCGGCCCCCAGGTCGCTCACCACCCGCAGGCGTGCGCGCCCGGCGAAGGCGCCGACCACGAGCACGTACACCGCCGTCCCCAAGGCGAGACCGAAAAGGCCGTAGAGGACGCGCGCCCGCACCGCTTCACGATACGTGTTGAAGGCGATGGTCCCAATGCGAGCCAGCATACCGCTGCGACAGCCTAGCCCGGCCTACGGCGGATCGGAAATGAAGACGTCGAGCGACCAGCTCCCCGAATCGAGGTCGTAGCCGTCGATTTGAATCCAGTATTGCCCCGCGTCGAGCACTCGATCGAGGTAGCTGCGCCCCTCGACGTAGCCCGGCACGCAGGCGACTTCACGACCGGGACACTCGGGCCCGCGCCGCACGGAAAGCAGCGTCGCGTAGCTGCTTCCGCGCATGTCCAGGATCACGCGCCGCCGCTCGGTGAGCTCGAGGCGGAGCATCTGATCCGGCGCCCCGCCGGGCACGCTGGAAGCGAAGTCGCAGCCAGCGTCGTAGTCGGCGAGCACGTTGTCGGTGTTGCCGAGGAAGCGGCCGCCGGTTTCCGGAATCTCGACGGCGTCCTCGCAGAGGTCGGCGAAGGCCACGAGCGTGTCCGGCGTCGCCGGCCGAACGAAGGCGGAGAGCGTCATCGGCGCCCCGAGCAAGCTTTCCGCAATCGCCCGGTATTCGCCGGGCGCGAGCCCGGACACCCCGACGCGGAGCGGGCTGTCGCCGCTCACCGTGCACGCTTCGCGAGACGCCGCCGAACAATCCGGACCGGTGAGGCTGATTGCGGCACGATCGCCGTCCGAAAGACGCCCGACGAGCAGCACGTCGGAAGGCTCGTGGACCTCGAACGCATACGTCGCGTCGGCGGCTCCGGCGAGGCAACCGGAGTCCACCGCGTCCGGCCGCCGCTCCAGCGTGAGCGTGCGTGTTTCGCCGGGCTCGAGCAACGGGGGCTCCGCGCAGCCCTCGTCCGCCGCGGGCTCGGTCGGTGGCGAAATCGAAAGCCGGACGTCGATTTCGGACGGCCCGCTCGAGCCCACGGCTACGGTGTAGCTCCCTGCTGGGAGCGCGCGCTCGAACAGGCTCGCGGGCGACCCGCGCCGGCACGCGATTTCGCTCTCGAAGGACACGCATTCGGCGCGGCGAAGCGAAATTACGGGCGCGCCGAGTGCGTCGAGCGCGAGCGCGTGAATCTCGACGTCGCTCGTCTCTTCGAGATCGAAGCGGTAGACGAGCTCGCGCGCGTCGTCACCGCAAGCGCTCGGCAGGTCGTGCCGAGCGTCCACCACGACCGCGACTTCGTTGACTTCCGGAACGAGCTCGGTCGCAACCGCACACGTCTCGTTTTCCGGCGCGGGCGAGGCCGGCAGGTATTCGACGGAGAGCGCCACCCTTCCCTCCGCCACGCCGCTCACGAAGACGGGATAGGTCCCGGGCGCCATGTCCCGCAACACGGTGCGCGCGACGGCCTGGTTGCGCGAGGGCATCACCACGCCGGCCACGCACGCGAGCGCCGAGCTCGGATCATCGCATGCTTCGAGCACGGCAAGGGTCGGCAGCTGCCCCGGAGCAACGACGCGGAGGTCCACGTCGAGACCTTCTTCCGGAATCACGAGCGCCACCACGACGTCCCGCCGCGTCCCTCCGGAGCTCGCACAAGAGAGCGTGACGTCCTCCGTGGCGCCGGTGAGCGAAAGCTCGTAAGTCCCCGGTGCATCGACCAGCAACGGATCCGCGCAGGTGTCGTGGGTCGGCGTCGCGCAGTCCTTCTCGTCGACCACGCCGTCGCAGTCGTCGTCGATGCCGTTCCCGCACACCTCGGTCGCCGCGCCGTGGACGTTCGGGTCCGTGTCGCGGCAGTCCGTGCCGCCGCAGTGCTGCGCGGGATCGCCATCTCCGTCCACGTCGCGAGGACGATGGACGCAGCTTTGCGTCTCTTCGTCGCACCGATCGATCGTGCACGTGTTGCCGTCGTCGCACGAGAGCGGCACGCCCGCGACGCACCCGATCCCCAGCTCGCATTGTTCGAAGCCGTTGCAGACCGAGTCGTCCCAGCATGCCTCGTGAACGGGAGTCCTGCGACACCGCCCGACATCGAGGTCACAATACTCGTCCGTGCAGTCGATGCCGTCGTCGCACTGAGCGTCGTCGACGCAAGGTCCATCGAGGCCCGACGAAGGCGGCCCGTTCGGCGGCTCCGCGGGAGCGCCTGCTTCGCCCCCGGCACCCGCCTCTCCGTCGTTCACGAAGGGACTCGGCGCGGCTCGTTCGCCGCAACCCGCGGCGACGAGCGACGCGGCGAGCAACAGGACCCCCAACGTCGCCCGGGTCCCCGCGCTCCCGGAACGCCCGGGC
>QGUH01000043.1 GCA_003242355.1 Pseudomonadota bacterium | reverse complement strand
GGTTTGGGGGCGGTGGCGCATTCGGCTCATGGTTAGCATCCTCGCTCACGCCGACGAGCAGGCGATCGAAGCAGCGATCGCGCGCGTCGAGGAGCGCAGCGCGACGGAGCTGGTGGTCGCCGTGGTCCGTCGGAGCGACGACTACTGGCAATGGCGCGTGCTGTCCGCCGCCGGATGGGGCGTCGCGGCGGCGATCGCGTTCACGTTCCTGCTTCCCGACGCCAGCCCGCTGTTCGCCATTCTGCTCCAGATCCCGGTGGCCGCGCTCGTCTACTTCGTCACGGGGCTCGGGGCCGTTCTACGCCGTTTCGTTCCGGCTGCCGTGCTCGACGATGCCGCGCAGGCGCGCGCGATGCTGTTGTTCTCCGAGCGCGGCCTCCACGACACGCGCGAGCGCACGGGGCTCCTCGTCTTCATCTCGGAGCTCGAGCACCGCGTGGTCGTGCTCGGGGACTCGGGCATTCGCGCCGCCGTCGGCGACGACGGCCTGCGCTTCTACGTCGACGACGTGATCGACCACATTCGCCGGGGTCGCGCGGTGGACGGGATCCTCGACGTGATTGCACGCCTCGAGCCCGTGCTCGTCGAGAAAGCTCCCGTTCGCCCCGGAGACGTGAACGAGATCCCGAACCGTGTCATTCGGGAATGAGCCCGCCGCAGCCGGACCGACGCGCATGTCCCTCGAGATTCGCACCTTTCGGATCGAGGATTACGAGCAGGCGTTTCGACTCTGGTCGTCGACCGAAGGGGTCGCGTTGAGCGATGCGGACTCCCGCGACGGCATCGAACGCTTCCTCGTCCGCAATCCGGAGCTCAGCTTCGTCGCCCTCGACGCTGGGTCCGTCGTCGCCACGCTCCTCTGCGGCCACGATGGGCGCCGCGGGTGGATCCATCATCTCGTCGTCGCTCGCGCATACCGAGAACGCGGGCTCGCGCGCGCGCTCGTCCAGCGCGCCCTCGCCAGCCTGCGCGACGCGCACATCGACAAGTGCCACCTGCTCGTCTTTCGCGACAACGACCCGGGACAGGCGTTCTGGCGCCGCGTGGGCGCGCAGGAGCGCGTCGAGCTCAAGATGTTTTCCCTCCGCGTCCCGAACGACGACGGCACGATAGAACGCTGATCGGTTCGACCGAGGGGCGCGATGTTTTCTCTCCGAAGGCCCCTCCCCCCTTCGGCGGCACGTCGCCATGCGACCCGCCGCGATGAGCCGTGTGACACGCTCCCGGTCGATCTGGCTCCAGGTGCTCTTCGGTTTGCGCGGCGTGAAGCGCTGGAGGAACGACACCTCGTCGAAGCCCTTTCTGATTCCGTCGATCCATCCCCGGCACAACGCGATCTCGAGCGCCTGCTCGGCCGTGACCGTCGGCTTTCCGGTCCCCTTCTTGTAGATCGGGAGCCAGATCTCCTTCTCCCGCGTGTGGTTCACGGAGAGCCATGCTGCGAACGCCGCCGGGCTCGCGAAACTCCGAATCGCCTCCTTCTTCGGGATGATCGCCACCATGTGTCGGGAACTACTCGATCGGATTCCGAAGTCCCCCTGTCCCGGTCGTTCCCCGAGGAATCCGGAGGGCGTGGAACACGCCTCCGCGGTCGGCTCACGCCACCGTGCGCGGGCGAGGGGTTTTCCCCGATTTCCGCTCGAAACGGACGCACGAGGAGCTCGGCTTTTCCGCGCCGTTTCGCTGGGATGACGGCAGGCATCGTGCGCGCCGCATCCACCTCGACGCGCGTGCGCGCCCTTTGAAACTCACTTCTCGCGAGCCCATAGTGTGTTCGTGGCTGACTCCAGCGATCCGAGGTCTGCCCAATCTGCACCGGGGTTCTGGCAGCTCGTTCGGGAGGATTACATCGCGCATCGGCGCGATTGGACGACGCCCGGATTCCAAGCGCTGCTCGTCTACCGCTTCGGCGTGTGGCGCATGGGCATTCGACCGAAGCTCTTGCGCGCGCCCTTCAGCGCCTTGTACCGAGCGCTCTATCGCTCGGTGCGCAACCTGTACGGCATCGAGCTACCGTACAACGCGCGCATCGGGCGCCGAGTCGTGTTCGAGCACCAACATGGCATCGTGATCCACGCGCAGTCCGTGATTGGAGACGACTGCATTCTCCGTCAGGGCGTGACCCTCGGCCTGCGCCGGCTCGACGGGTTGGACGACGCGCCGATTCTCGGCCGCGGCGTGAACGTGGGCGCTGGGGCGAAGATCCTCGGCCGTGTCCACGTCGGGGATCATGCCGTCGTCGGCGCCAACGCCGTCGTTCTGAACGACGTCGCGCCGGGCGCGCTCGTCGTCGGTGTTCCCGCGCGGCCGGTCGCACGCGAGAATGCGAGCCGCGCGACTCGGCGCGCCGTGAGCGAGCCGGAACCCGGCTGAGGGCCCCGCCATGGGTGCAACGAACGCCGTCGGCGTCGTGATCGTGAACTATCGGAGCGCGGAGCTTACGCTCCGGGCCCTCGAATCGCTCGCTCGTGAACGCGCGCACACGGGCCTCGCGCTCGGAGCCATCGTCGTCGAGAACGCATCCGGCGATGCCGCGGTGCTGGCGCGCGCGCTGGCCGCGCGCTTCGCCGATTTCGCGCGCCTCGTCATTTCGCCGACCAATGGCGGCTTCGGCGCGGGGAACAACCTCGGGTTGCGGGCGTTGTTCGACGAGCGCGAGCCGCCCACCTACTGTTTCTTCCTGAACCCCGACACGGAGGTGCGCCCCGGCGCCGTCGCCGCCCTCGTGCGCTTCCTCGACCGCCATCCGCGTGCGGCGTTCGCCGGCAGTCGCATCGAGCACGCCGATGGCAGCGAGTGGCCGATCGCCTTTCGTTTTCCGAGCGTGTTGTCCGAGCTCGAGAGCGGCCTCTCCCTCGGGCTCGTCTCCCGCTTGCTCGAAAAGCACGCCGTCGCGCGGACGATGGGCAGCGTCCCGGAACGCGTGGATTGGCTCTGCGGCGCTGCCCTCATGGGCCGGCGCGAAGTGCTCGAACGCCTCGGCGGCTTCGACGAGGCCTACTTTCTCTATTTCGAGGAGATCGATCTCTGCTTGCGGGCGCACCGAGCGGGCTTCGAGTGCTGGCACGTCCCGGAGAGCCGCGTGATGCACATCCGCGGTCAGAGCACCGGCGTCACGGCGCTCGGCGGAGAGCCGCGGCGCCTGCCCCGCTACTGGTTCGAGTCGCGACGCCACTATTACGTGAAGAACCATGGCCTCGCGTACGCCGCCCTCGCAGACCTCGCCTGCATCGGCGCCAATGCCGTCGGGCAGGTGAAGCGGGCCATCAAGCGACAGCCGAGTACGCCCCACTTCCTGCGCGATCTCGTGCGCGAAAGCGTCCTCTTACCGGGCCCGCGTGCCCGTCTCGCACGCGTGCACCGGTGACCCAATCACCTACTTGTATTCGACGAGCCCGCTGGTCGTTCCGCGGGCGCGATCGAGCCAGTACTGCAGCTGCCCCTGAAAGTGCGGCAGTTTTCCGAGCACGATGAACGTGGCGAAGGTCGGGTCGTGCGCCCGCCGAAAAACGCGCCACCACAGCACCGGCCACAAGGGCCACGCGGCAGGCAGCGCCCAAACGAAATTGCTGACGACGGGCTTCAGCGACCGCGGGTCCTTCACCGAGCCGCGGAGATGAAACGCTTCGGCGCTCGCGTGGCCGCTGCGCACGTTGCGCCGCCACCACTGCGAGAAACGACTCATCGCCGAGTCGTGGAGCGTCATCTCGTGCTCGATTCGTAGAATGCGGTATCCGCGTTGGCGGAGCCGATGGCACAAATCCGGCTCTTCACCGGCGATGAGCTCCGGGCGAAACCCGGAAACTTCTTCGAAAGCCGAGGCGCGCACCAAGAAATCGCCGCCACACTCGCTGGCCTCACCCACCGGTGTCGCCCACTCGATGTCGCACAGGTGATTGTACACGCTGCGCTCGGGGTACCGTTCGCGCCTCCGCCCGCAGACGATGGCGGCGTCCGGTCGTTCGCGCATCGTCGCGAGCGCGCGACGAATCCAGGTCGGGTGCAGCTCACAATCGCCATCGACGAACTGAACGAACTCGAGGTCCGCCACGCGCTCTTTCAGCCGCGCAAACCCCGCGTTCCGGGCGCGCGCGGCCGTGAACGGCAGCCTCGCGTCGAGCTCCACCACGTCGGCGCCGAGCGCCCACGAGCGCGCCACGCTGTCGTCCGTCGATCCCGAGTCGACGTACACGACGTGATCGACTTGCTCGAGCGCCGATGCGAGACACCGCTCCAAACGCTCGCCTTCGTTCCTCCCGATGGCCACGAGCCCAAGCGCCATGGTTTCTGCTCCGCGGATCCGACGCTCGCCTGCGCCCTCACGACGTCCACGACGTCACGCCAGAGACCCGCGATCGACCGGGGAGCTCCGGCGATTCACTCAGTCACCCTCGATTCTAACTCTCCCTCGACCACACGCCATCACGATCACCGACGCGCTTGCGCGGCAACACCATCGAAACGCGCGCGCTCGACGCGCAACGTGTCGCGAACCATATCGATCCTCGATGGAAACACTGCCAACATGGAGCACGGCCGTGTTTCGAGCTCTCGTTTCGCGAAACGCGCTCGCCACCGCGCGCAATCCGTTCGAGCCGTCCGACCCTCCACCTCATCGCGCCGGGCGCGCTTGCCACTCCCCGCAACTCCCTCCAGCCCGACGTGGCAGGGCTCAGCCGGGCGCGTCGGGCGCCCAGTCACGTCCGGTTTCGCAGCTTACGTGGCGAAGCGCGACGGAGCGCGCGCCGAGCTCGATGATGCCGAATACGATCGGCAAACGAAACCGCCGTGGCCCGGCCGATCCGGGATTGAAGATCGCGAGACCGCGATCGCGGCCGACGAAGGGCACGTGCGAGTGGCCACAGACGACCAGTGACGCTTTTCGGGCTCGCGCGCGCCGCGCCACTTCGGCACGCAGCGTGACGCCGTACACGCCGATGTGCGTCATCAGCAGGCGCAACGCCAGCTCCGGTGGACCCGCTCGGGTGGGCCGCTCGAGATCGAGCACGAGAACGTCCGGCAGGTCGCGCGCATGCGCGTCGATGTTTCCGCGAACCGCGAGCACGCGGCCCGCCTCGGACAGCGCGTCGAGCACCGCGAGGTCCCCGATGTCTCCCGCGTGCAGAATCGCGTCGGGGCGGCGTTCGCGCAAGCAGTCGAGCAACGCCGGGTGCGGCGCCGCGTGCGTATCCGCGACGACGGCGAGCCGCAACGTGCCGTCGGCACGCGTCGTCAGCGTCGCCTGCCGCTCGATCTGCTCGCGTTGCTTCGTCGCACGCACGCGCCCAGTGTACGCCCCGTCCGGCCCTCCGTCGTGCGTCGTGACGCGCCCCTTCCGTATGATCGGACGCGGCCTTCGCCGACGGGGCCACCACGTCGCCTTGGCCAACATGGGTTGGGCACCCCGTCGCCTTCGCTCCACGTGGGTGAGTCACCAAGCCTGTCTACGTGGGTGGGCTACGACGTCGCCTTCGCACCCGGGGTCATGCGTGAGCGGCGGCGGAGCACGAGCCGGCGTAGGCTTGGGGGCTCCGAGAACGGAACCGACGCCGTTGCCTCCCCTTCACACGTTCACTGCAGAGAGAGTGCTCCAGCGCCTTCGCAGCGGGAGCTCTTCGCCCGTCGTCGTCGCCACCAAGGGGGGACGCTTCGTCACGAAGCTCCGCGGCTCCGGTCAGGGCGTGCTTTCGCTCATCGCAGAAATCATCGTTGCAGAGATCGCGGAGCACCTCGGGCTCGCCGTCCCCGAGCGCGTGCTCATCGAGCTCCCTTCCGACGTCGAAAGCGACGACGAGAACGACGAGCTCGCGGACTTGCTCCGTTTCAGCGCCGGCACCAACCTCGGCTTCCGCTGGCTCGACGACGCGCGCACACCGCGCCCCGAAGAGCTCCGAGCGTTGGACGACGAGTTCGTTGCACGCGTGCTCTTTCTCGACGAGCTCGTCACGAACCTCGATCGCAGCCCTCAGAACCCGAACCTCCTCTTCTGGAAGCGCCAGCCCTGGCTGATCGATCACGGCGCAGCGCTCCCCTTCCATCACCACTGGGACCTCGTGGATCACGACACGCCCGGCGACCCGATGGATCTCAGCGGGCATCTCTTCGCCGATCGCCTCCCCTCGCTCGATCGCCATCGCGCCCCGCTTGCCGCTTCGCTCACGCGTGATGCCATCGAGCAGGCCACGGCGACCGTGCCGGACGCCTTTTACTCGGCCGTCGGTACGGACAGCGCGCTTCGGGCGCGGGCCGCGTACGCGGCGTTTCTCTGGCTCCGCCTCGAGGCGCTGCGCGGACAATGAGCTTCGCGGTATGCTCCGCGTCCCGTGAAGCTCAAAGTCTATCAGTATTCGAAGTGCTCGACGTGCCGAAAGGCCTTGGCGTTCCTCGACGCGCACGGAGTCGAGCACGAGCGCATCGACATCGTGACCAAGCCGCCGTCGAAGGCCGAGCTCCGCAAGGTTCTCACGCTGAGCGGGTTGCCGGTGAAGAAGCTCTTCAACACTTCCGGGCAGAGCTATCGCGATGGGCGCTTCGGGGAGCGGCTCGGCTCGATGAGCGAAAACGAGGCGCTGGACGCGCTCGCTCGGGACGGCAAGCTCGTCAAGCGCCCGCTGGTGCTCGGCGACGACTTCGCGCTCGTCGGCTTCGACGAATCCGCCTACCGCGAGCGCTTCGGATCGCGTGCCCCTCGACGCAACGCCTGAACGGCGGATCGTCGTCGCGTCCTTGCGGGTCTCGGATCTCGTTCCGGCGTTGACGGCGCGGACGCCGACTCGGTGAAGCCGCCGCCCGCGTGCGCGGGATACGTCCCGCCGACCCACCTCCGCGAATCCTCCTCGAGGGCTCATCGCCTCCCCGTCGCTTCGCGCATCGCGCGCGCTTCGCTCGTGGGAAGAGCGCACCGCGGCGCCCCAACCGAAGCCCAATCGACTATTGGCGGAGCGCCGGCGCGCGCCACGAGTTGATCACATGGAGATAGTTGGCGCGCTCGAAGGCGGCAGGGTCGAGCGCGCGCGACAGGTTCATCGAGCCGCGCACGCACGCGAGCGAGGGGTATCCATGCTCCGTCATCCACTCGACGAGCTCGCGACGAATGGTCGTGAAGCGTCCGACGCCGTGCGCCAGCACCTCCGAAACGAGCTGCACGACGTCGGCGCCCGCGAGCACGGCTTTGAGCACGTCTCCCGCCGAACGCGCGCCCCCCGTCGCGGCGAACGACGCGCGCACGAACGGCGAAAGCGCGGCGAGCCAGCTCAAACGGAGCAGGAGCTCCGAGGGTCGCGAGAGCTCGAGACGCGGCGCGCGCTCCAAACCCTCGATGTCGATGTCCGGCTGGTAGAAGCGATTGAACAGGACGAGACCGCGAGCACCCGCATCGACGACCGCGCGCGCGAAGTGTGCCAGCGACGTGTAATAGGGCTGCAGCTTCACGGCGACGGGGATCGACGTCGCCTCGACCACCGTGCGTACCATGTCGAGCGTCTCGCGCTCGACGGATTCCGCGCTGCGATCGAAGTCGGTGCTCACGCGATACACGTTGAGCTCGATCGCGTCGGCGCCGGCCTGGTCCATCAGCGCTGCATACGAGAGCCAGGCGTTCTTGTGGCTGCCGTTGAGCGACGCGATCACCGGTATCCCGAGGACGGATTTCAGCGCAGCAATCCGCTCGAGGTACTCGTCGGGCTGCACCGCGAACTCCGCGCGTTCGGGCGGATACACCGTGAGCGCTTCGCCGGCTGCGCAGACCTGTTCCTCGAACAAGGACGCCATCACGATGGCCGAAGCCCCCGCATCCTCGGCTCGGCGGGCGACGTCGAGATCCAGCGACCACGGGGAAGCCCCGAGAATGAGCGGGCTGTCGAGCTCGAGCCCGAGATACTGCGTCCTGAGCATTGCGTTCTCGTCCGAAGCGGGGGCAAATCGCCGCTTCGCAAGCGGTGCTCGAGCAAGCGCCGTGCCGCACGAAACGTCGCGAAACGTCGCTCGCATTCCCCCGCGCAAAACGCACTCGGTGCGCCCCGTGCGCGGAGTTGCGCAACTCGTGCGCGAACCCCCTTCCTCGACGCAACGGCACGCATCGTGGGATTCGAAACGAGCGTCGTCCAGGAGGGGCGCAGCATTCCACCCGAAAGAACCGCGCGTCCGCGAGCGCGCGTCGTTTCCTCACGGCTACGCGCGCGCTCTGCGTCGCCGAAGCGCGCGGGGTTTGGCAGTGGGCGTTCGTTTTGCCCGTTCGCCCGTTCCGTCACCGCATCACCGCAAGGCGAGCGCCCAGGTTTACCGAGCGCGTCCAGACGACACGCCGGAAGACTCGGCCCATCGACGCGCGGGTGCCCCCGATCGTGGGCGCCTTGACCCGATTTCGTCGCGCCTTATGATGAGCGAGCCGCGCCATGCGTCTCGCGACCACTCTTCTTTTGCTCCCACTGGCCGTCGCGTGCGTAGAGCAGGGGCGCAATGCTCCCGTTCGCTCGCCCCGTCACGACTACGGTCGCGAGCCCGTCCGCACGAGCTCCGACGGCACCGTCGTCGGTGCCGACGGGAAAGACCCGGAGCAGAAAGTCGAAGAGGTCACGTCGAGCGGTTGGTACGTCGATGAAGCGGGCGTTCCGCGATACGATCCCGCTCGCCGCGTCGGTGGCAACGTCGACAAGAAGTTCGAGACCGAGCGCCCCGAGCAGGACCAACCCAAGCGAGAGTAACCGAGCCCGATCCGCGCGCTTTCCCCGAGCCGTGGGCGCCGAACGGGTTCTTCTGGACACATCGGCGAGGATGGGGAGAATCTCTCGAATGGATGTCGGCATCTACGTCTTCGATGACGTCGAAGTTCTCGACTTCGCGGGTCCGTTCGAGGTGTTTGCAACGGCATCCCGTATCCACGCGCGCGCCAAGCCGCCGGCCGACGAGCTGTTCACGCTGCACGTGATCGGCGAGCGCGTGCGTCCCGTGCCAGCGCGCGGCGGGCTCACCGTCACGTGCACCCAATCCTTCACCACCCATCCGCCGCTCGACGTTCTGCTCGTTCCGGGCGGCGACGTGACGCGCGAGCTCGAGAACGGGGCCACGCTGCGGTGGATCGCCGAAACCGCACGCTCCACGCGCATCACGGCATCGATTTGCAACGGCGCTTTCCTGCTCGGCAAGGCCGGGCTTCTGGATGGCCATCGCGCCACCACGCATTGGGAAGACGTCCGCGCGTTCCAGGAGATGTTTCCGAACGTGCCGGTGCTCGAAGGGCCCCGCTGGGTCGATGAGGGCCCGATCGTGACGTCCGCGGGGATCTCGGCGGGGCTCGACATGAGCTTGCACCTCGTGGCCCGCCTCGGCGGCGAGGATCTCGCCGTCTCGACCGCGCGCCAGATGGACTACTCCTGGCAAGACTCGGGCGTCTGAGCCCCGCGACACTCGGGCGCGTGGCCCTCCGATGCGCGCGTGCCGCGCACGCCCACTGGCACGCGCGGCACGTTGCGTCCGGAACTTCTCCGTATCGTCACCCCGAAGGGCTCGTCACAGGATGCCCGAAGACGGCGGGGCCTCCTCCACGGTCGGCCCGAAACGCTTTCGACGAACGTACGCGGCGATTGCCGCGATGGAGTCGAGGTTCTCCGGAACGATCTCGTCGTCGGCAACCTCGATGGCGTACGTGCGCTCGAGGAACGCAACGAGCTCGAGCACGCCCGTCGAATCGATCACACCCTGGTCGAGCAGGGATGCGTCGTCGGCGAGGGTCTCGACGTTCGCGGCGTAGAAGTTCTTCGCGATGAACTCGCGGATTTCGCGAGACAAATCTCTCCCTGGATTTTCCGCCTGCATGCGGCGCCTCCTCGATGATTCTGCCCGTGAGCCGAGCGGGGTTGCCGTCCGTCAGGACAGTCCCGTCTTCTTGATCTTTCCGGAGCCGGTCTTCGGCAGCTCGCTGACGATGACCACGTGCTTCGGCACCATGAAGGATTCCAGGCGTGCCTGGCACTCGCGAACGATGTCACGCTCCGTGAGCGTCGCTCCCCGTTCCAGCACGACGAACGCCTTGATCGCTTGCCCGAGCACGTCGTCGGGGACGCCGATGACGGCGGCCTCCCGCACGCCCGGAACGTTCATGAGCGCGTTCTCGACTTCTTTGGGAGCGACCTTTTCGCCGCGAGACTTGATGATGTCGTCCATCCTCCCGACGAAGTAGAGATACCCTTCCTCGTCGAGCCGACACAGGTCGCCCGTGTAGAGCACTCGTTCACCGGGGAGCGGACCCGGGCGGAGCTTCTCCGCGGTCGCCTCCGGCTTCTCCCAGTATCCCATCATCACGGTCGCGCCGCGGATCACGAGCTGCCCGACCTCTCCGGGACCGAGGCGCCGCCCGTTCTCGTCCACGATCCAAAGCTCCGTGTTCGGGATGGCGATGCCCACGCTCTCCGGCTTTCGGTCGAGATCCGCCGGCGGCAAGTACGTGCACCGTTTGCATTCGGTGAGCCCGTACATGCTGAAGATCTTGGCGTTCGGGAACAGCTGGCGGAGCAGCGCGATGTGTTTGCGCGGCAGCGCCGCCGCCGTGTTGGTGACGTAGCGGACGCGCGGAAACTCGAGGCTCTTCAGGCTCGTCATCTCCGAGAGCAGCGCGAACAGCGTCGGCACTCCCGGAAACCCCGTGACGCCTTCCTCGGCGACGACCTTCATGACCTGCGCCGGGTAGGCGAATCCCCGCTCGAGGACGAGCCGCGCCCCCATGCGAAACGCCATGATCATTTGGTAGAGGCCGTAATCGAAGGCGAGCGGGAGGGCGCCGAGGATGACGTCGTCTTCGACGTTCTCGAGATAGGTCGTGATCGACGTCGCCGCGGTCAGCATGTTCCGATGCGACAGCATCACGCCCTTCGGGTTGCCCGTGGTGCCCGAGGTGTAGACGATCGCCGCGAGATCCAGGTCGATGTTCCGTCGCGGCGGGGCGCGCTCGG
>QGUH01000845.1 GCA_003242355.1 Pseudomonadota bacterium | reverse complement strand
GCGACGGATACATATATAAGTATCTGTGGGAGGATCTCTCCCATGTCGTCCGTGTAGCTCACTGGAACTACCGCGGACACGGCAGGAGCGCGCTTCCCGCCGACCCCGAACGCATCACCGTGCTCGATCATGCGCGCGACCTCGACGCCGTGCGCCGCCACTTGGGGGATCCCCCGGTAGTTCTGGTCGGGCACTCATTCGGGACGCAAGTCGTACTCGAGGCGTATCGGCTTCGTCCCGAGAAGGTGGTAGCGCTGGTGCTCTTGTGTGGCAGTTTCGGGCGCGTCACCTACACGTTCAAAGGCAGCGACATGCTCGCAGGGGTGCTGCCTCGGCTCATCGCGTTCGCGGAGCAACACAAGAAGCTCGCGCGCGCGGTGTGGTCGCGGCTGCCCGTGCGCTTCGGGCTCGAGCTCGCTCGGTTGACCGGCGACGTGAACCTCGCGGCTGTGCGACCGGAAGATCTCGAGCCGTATTTTCGCCATGCGGCGCACGTGGACTTCGAGATGTTCCTGCGCATGCTGCGCGAAGCGGGCGAGCACTCGGCCGAGGACCTCTTGGGTGAAGTTCGCGTTCCGGCGCTGGTGATCGCCGGGGAGCGCGACTCGTTCACACCAGCCGAAGTCTCGGAAGTGATGGCGCGCTTGCTGCCCCGGGGTGAGTTCGAGCTCGTGCCGGGCGGCACCCACGCGCTTCCTCTCGAGGAGCGGGAGCGGGTTCGCCAATCGATCTCGTCTTTCCTGGCCCGGGTGCTCGTGGAATAATCCACGGTAACTTGGCTCGTGGTCTGGACCCGCGCACCGTTGGCCCGCTACTCGTTCTGATAGCTCACGACCTGCGCAACCCGCTTTCGGCGCTGCACAGCAACGTGGGCTTTCTGGAGTCGGCGACGGAGCCCGAGGATCAGGATGTCCGTGAGGCGTTGTCCGACATCACGGTTTCCTGCAGCTCGCTGAACCAGATCATCGACAATCTCGAGCTGCTCGGAATCGCGAACCTGGAAGAGCCGCCGAAGCTCGATCGCTTGCCGTTACGTATCGAGGAGCTCGCTCGCGAGTGCGTCGCGCGCGCACAAACCAGCGCTGCAAGCTACGGCGCGGCGCTCCAGCTCGTCACCGCGAGTGGGACGAATGCCTACGTCCTGGTCCACAGGGAGATGGCGGGGCGCGCGCTCGGCAATTTACTGTTCAACGCGATCCAGCACGGATCGGGCTCCGCGGTGCTGGTCACGGTGCGTCGTGAGGAACAGCACGGCGTCGTGGCGATCACGGACTCGGGAGCGGTGCTCGCGCCGAGCCTGCGCGAGGCCGCGTTCACCGCGGCGGGGCAGCTCGTGTGCAAAGGCAACGCCGAAGGGCGGTACAGCCGTGGGCTCGGGCTGTTTGCGGCCGACGTCGCTGCCCGCTTGGCCGGCGCCGAGCTCAAGTGCACCACCGCCGACGGCAAGAACGTGCTCGAGTTCTGGGCGCCGCTCGCGTGAGCGGCTGCGTCACGGCTGCACGATCGCGACCCCTTCCGGTTCGCGGAAGAGAATCTTGCCCGTTTCCCCGGGGCACCCCCAGCAGGTGCTCCAGTAGGCGCGCGCGCGGATGTCGTCGGCGTAGGCGATCGCCACGGGGCCGGGCTCGTTGCGCATCGCGAAGCTACCCGCGACCCGGTACTCCTCTTCGGCGAGCACGGAGAGCGCGACGACGAACGACAACGCGTCTCCGGAGCGAGCGCTGACGAGCAGGAACTCGACGCCCGGCGCCGGGTTCCAGAGCAGCGGGTGCACGGTAAAGCTCATGCCTTGCCGGTTGCCGTGACCCCGGGCAACGACGGTCTCGGCGCCTTCCGGCTCCTTGAAGTACTTGATGTCCTTGGCGAAGGCCTGCGTGCTCGGATCCGCGCTCAGGATGGCTTCGAGCCGGTCGGCGGTCAGCCGCACCTTGCGGTACGTGGGCCCGAGCTTCGGCTCCTGGACGACGGCTGCATTGGGTGCGCCTGCGCAGCAGCGAAATCCGAGATCGTCGGCGCGGGTTTCCGGGTTTTCGCCGCGCCGTCCGGCGCAGCGGTGATCGCCACTCGCCGCGCCGAACGCACCGCGCACGACGGCATCCGCTCCTTTCGTGCTCCCGGTGCGCAGCGTGCTCGCCGTCCATTCGCGAAGGTGCGTTCCCATCGCGAGCACGTCGAAGCCCGACGCGCAGCTCAGAGGCTCCCGAGCGCAGCGCGGATCCCAGATGCTGCCGGTCGCGAACAGGTCGCTGTTCGGTCCCTTGCAGGCGCGCTCCCACTCGAGCTCGGTGCACAGGCGCGCGCCGCGCTCCGCGCAGCGACGTTGTGCCTCCTCCCGGCTGACGCCGACCAGCGGAGGCTGCTTCGGGTCGTTCGGATAGGGGAGGCGATCGATGCGGAAGGGACCGAGGTCCACGCGGTAGCGCCGCGGTTCGAGCCGCGGGTGTCGACCGGTTTCGCCCGGCACGCTTCCGGCGAAGAACGCGCCCCCCGGAATCTCGACGCGCTCGCCCGCGAGCGCGGCATGCGTGGGTGCGCGCGCCGCCGAAGCAGGGCTCGAGCTCGGCAGCGCGCTCGCACTCGCGGCGGGGCCCGACCCGCGCTCGCGCGCGCAGCTCGCGGCCGTGAGGCCGAGGAGGAGCGCTGCGATGGAGAGGCGGAAGGGCAGCATCGGCGGAGCCCGCGTCTTGTACCATCCGGAGCGGCCGCCCGGGGCTGGCGCACCCATCGCGAGCGCGCAAGA
>QGUH01000844.1 GCA_003242355.1 Pseudomonadota bacterium | reverse complement strand
GGGGGAAGACGCGCGCGCGGCGGGCGCCCCCGGCGGGCGGCGGCCTCTTCCGCGCGAAGGGCCCTGGGGCGCGCACGTGGAGCGGCGTCCTGCGCGGGGCGGCAACGGTCGCACCGTCGAGCTCGCGTCCCACGTCGTGTTCGCGGCCGAGTGACGCCGAGAGCGGTGGGCCATCCCACCCACCCGCTCACTCCCCGAGGCCCTGCCGACTCTCCCGGCAGGGCCTCGCTTCGTGCTCACCACGCGGGAGCGTTCGACGAGGTCTCGGCCTGGTACCCGCGCGGGCGGCCGCCTCGAATGCCGTGCTGATTCTCCTCGGTGGAGCCTCGCGTTCGCACCCACCGTTTCCACGGTCTGCCAGGTTGCTCCGGGATTCGCCTCCACTGCTCGAGCGAGTTCTTCCGAGTGCGATGCCGATTTTCGCGGCACCTCCACTGCTCGAGCGAGTTCTTCCGGGTGCATTGCCGATTTTCGCGGCAGGGTTTCGGACTTCGACCCACTCCGCGTGGATCCGTGGAGCGACACGGTGGCTTCTCGGCAGAGCCTCTTGCTCGCTCCGATGGGCGAGGGCAGGCTGCCTGCTTCCCGAGAGCTTCGGGAGAGAGGAGCAGGAAGCATGGTCGAGCCCATTCCGGACGGTTACCACTCGCTCACGCCGTTTCTCGTGATGAAGGACGCCGCAAAAGCGATGGCGTTTTACGAGCAGGCGCTCGGTGCGAAGGAGCTGTATCGGTTCGCGATGCCCAACGGCAAGATCGCGCACGCCGAGATGCAGATCGGCGACTCGCGCTTCATGCTCGCCGACGAGGCGCCCGAATTCGGCGCGAAGAGCCTGGCAAGCATCGGGGGCTCTCCCATCGGCCTGCACGTGTACACCGAGAACGTGGACGCGCTCGCCGAGCGTTTCGTCAAGGCCGGAGGCGTGGTGGTGCGCCCCGTCGAGAACAAGTTCTACGGTGATCGCTCCGGTGACTTCCGCGACCCGGAGGGGTACCAGTGGACGCTCTCGCAACACGTCGAGGACGTGTCGCCGGAAGAGATGGAGCGTCGGATGAAGAGTCAGAAGGGGTGAATCGGGCGCAGCGAGCGCGAGCGGTCGGCTCGGATGGATGGCGCGGGGAGTGCCAACCGATTTCACGGCCGCTCGTACCCGCGGCGGGGCTGCGTCGCACGGAACCCGCGCCGTGCGGAGGCTTCCCCCATCGCCGGCAGGGTTTCTTTCGGCGAGAAGTCGTCACGCGGTCCGAGCACGCCGAGGCTTCGGTCGTGGCCGAGTGTTTCTACGGCGAGAAGGCGGGATGCCCTGCGGAGCGCAGGCCCTGCGGCGCCTTCCGATGGGATACAGTGAGGGCATGGACGACCGAGACGTCGCGCGGGTGCTCGAGTTTTGGTTCGGCGAGCTCGACGAGCTCGGGCGTGCCGACGAAGAGCACGCGTCCCGCTGGTACACGAAGGACCCCGAGTTCGACGCGCGGCTGCGCGCGGCCTTCGAACCGCTCCACGCCGAGGTGCTGCGCGGCGAACGCGACGGGTGGCTCGCAACTCCGCGGAGCCGGCTAGCGTACATCGTGGTGCTCGATCAGTTCTCGAGAAACATGTATCGCGAAAGTCCACGGAGCTTCGAGGGAGACGAAAAGGCCCTCGCCGCCTGCCGAAGCGGCATCGAAACCGGAATGGATCGTCCGCTCGCTTTCGACGAACGCTGGTTCTTCTACATGCCGCTGCAGCACAGCGAAGATCCCGCCGTGCAGGACTTTTCGGTCGAGACGTTTCGGCGCCTGCGCGACGAGGCTCCGCCGGAGCTGCGCGAGCGCGCGCAGGTTGCGCTCGACTTTGCGATTCGGCACCGGGACATCATCGTCCGCTTCGGACGCTATCCCCACCGCAACGCGGTGCTCGGTCGTGAGTCCACGCCGGAGGAGATCGAGTTCTTGAAGCAGCCGAACTCCTCTTTCTGAGGAGTCAAAAGCGCGCTGCCGTCGAGCACGCCGCGGCGTCGGAGACTTTCTCGTGCGCCGTCAGCTCCATGAGCACGCGTCCGAAGCTCGCGTCGCTCTCGACGAAGAGGGGCGTGCGCGCCTCGTCGTTGGTGAGCACGATCGTGAATCGCCTGGGCGCGTCCTGCCGTCCGTGTTCGACGCGATGGGCAGCGCCGCTCACGCGCACCACCGATCGCGGCTGATCGCGGAAGGTTACGTGCTTCTCCCCGTCGAACGTCACCGTCACCCTCCAGAGGTCCTTGCCGAGCAGCACGTAGAAGTATCCGCGAGCCCCCACGGGCGCCTGCCAGTGCCGCAACACGAGGAAGGCCGACTGCATGTCGAGGGGGTGCTCCCCCGAAGGGATGCGCTCGACCTTGCGCTCCGGAGGCTTGCCCGATCGGTACGTCGTGGTCTCGATGGCACCGGGCCGATGGCGGGCGCGGTACCGTCGCGTCACGTCGCCATCCGCGACGAGAAGCTCGGACTCGAGCGGGCGCCCGGCCCGCAGATCCATCCTCGTTCGCGACGTGCCGTCGGTCGCTTTGAACAACCGCACGAGTCCCGCGGTGCTCATCTTCGAGCTCAGGACGGCGCTCGATGCATCCTCGCAGGGCCGCTCGACTTCGAAGGTGAACTCTCCCGCCTTGATGCCGAGCACCCGCACCTCGGCGGAGAGCTGCTCGCGTGCCGGCAGCGTCGCGGGGGCGTGCCAGGCAACCTCGGCGCGCGGGGCAGGGGCGGCCGGCGCCTTGGGCGGCGG
>QGUH01000042.1 GCA_003242355.1 Pseudomonadota bacterium | reverse complement strand
CGCGCCCGCCCTCGATGTGGGTGAACGACTCGAGGACTTCCTGGGTGCCGGCCCGCGCGAGCAGCGCCTCCGCCTCACAGGTGGGCAGTGACGGGTTGTGCTCGACCGAGTACGTGGTGTGAATTGGTCGCGTTCTCCAGCCCGGACAGCGTGCGGAGCCGTGTCGCTCCGATGCTGAGCTTGCCGACGTCGACGAGGCTGGAGAGGCCGGTGATATCCGTGAAGCTCGGACCGGAGACGGAGATGACGTCTACCGAGGTGAGGCTGGAGAGCCCGTCCAACGAAGCGAGCGCCTTGCCCGACACGTCTAGCTTGAAGGATTCACTGTCGACCCGCATTTCAGCCCGGATATAGTTGCCCCATCTTCACAATCTCGGCGCCACGCGCGGCGAACCGCGGGAAAACGTTCTGCACTCGCCCAAGCACCAGAGCCGCGCGCCCCGATGCTGCACAATGACCGCGCGCCGCGCAGTCGCGCACGCCGCGTCCGCGACGCCTCACGACAGAGCCGCCAGGATCTCGTCCGACACCGTCTCTCCGATCGAGAGGGACGACGTGGCCGCCGGCGAGGGGGCGTTGCAGACGTGAAGCTGTCGCGGGAGCTTGCGGAGGTGGAAGTCGTCCAGCAAGCGCCCCTCGCGGCCATACGCCTGAGCTCTGACTCCCGCGCCAGCGGGCTCCAAGTCATCGGACTGAACCTCGGGCACGAGCCTCTGCAACACCTACGCACGGGCAGCGCCGGGTCCGCGAGCAACGGCGGACCCCGACCAGACCGTTCGCCCGCGCGCGCTCTTCCAGCGTGGCGAGCCGCGGCAGGTCGCCTTCGTCCGTCGCGACGATGAGCTTGCCGCAAATCTCCTGCGGGATCTCGGCCTGCTCGAGGAACCGGAGCATCATGCCGTAGCCCCGGACGCAGTTCTGCGCCTTGGAGCTGCCAGGCCGGTAATAGATGCCTCTCTTCTACTTGCTGCCCGACTGGCCCCGCTCCCGCGTGCTCGAGCTCGCCCCCGCCTATTGGAAGCAGACTCTCGAGAAGGGCGAAGCTCAGCGGCGGCTCGACGAAAATCCGCTCCGCCGAGCGCTGGTCGACTCCGCTCCCTGAGCTCCGCATCGCGGCGACGCTTGTACCCGACGCACGCGCACGCGTCACGACGCGGTTTGCCGAACGGATACAACGGTGTCCCGTTTGGTCGAACACTGTCCGGTCAACGGAACACTCGCCACGCGGGAAGCGGCGGCGCCGCCTCCCGCGAGTCTCCTTCTTTCGGCACGAATCCTGATGTTCGGAGCGACAGACCCATGCCTTGCGCCGGCGGCATGGATGTTGCTCGGCGGGCGACACTCACGCCCGTCAGGGGGCGTCAGGTTGCTCGTTCGGCGACGACGCCGGATTCGAGGTGGAGGAGAACATCGATGTTGCGAGAAGATCGAACGACCGGGCTTTCGGCTCTACTCTTCACGCTGTTGTCACTGGCTGGCTGCGCCGCTCCTGTGGACGGACTCGATGAAGATTCGGAGAACGTCGGCGAAACGGGCCAGGCAATCACTCGCGGAACTCTCGTCAACGGCCAAGATCCGTACGCCGTAAAACTGGAGTTCGCCGACGGTACCCAGTGCAGCGGAACGAAGATTGCTACCCGTCGCTTCTTGACGGCAGGCCATTGTGTCACGGAAGTCTTCCCCAACTCGACCGTCACGATCACCAACGCAGACAGTGGCACGGGCGGCAGCGTGTTCACGGTCTCCAACGTGTACATTTACCCGGGGCAATGGGCAGCCCTGGCGAGCGGGATCCGCACGGACATCGCCATCGTCCAGGTACACGAAAACAGCCCGAATATTCCCATTTGGACCGCGCTTCGCACCGAATACGTTCCGGATGGCCTCCCCACCGGCTGGGCAACCGGCTTCGGCTGCGACTTGGACGCCCCGAGCCATAACGGGAAAAAACAGTTCACCCAGATCACCACCGCCCTCTGGAACGATCCGGCGTGGCATGCAGGATACATCTTCGCTCCGGGGAATCCTTGGCCGGCTCTCTGTTCCGGAGATGCGGGTGGCCCCCTCTACTTCTGGAATGGACAAGCGTGGGAGCTCGGGGGCGTGAACGCGCTCTCCATCGGCGACACGCGTAGCTGGTTCACCCGCATCGGCCGCGTCCGCTTCTGGATCGAGAACCCCGTCGTCAACGACTTCCGGAACGGAATGGTGGGGTCGCTCCTGAACCGCGCGGGCAACAACTGCATTACTGAAACGATCCCCAGCTCGTCGTTTGCACAGATGGGATACTGCGATCTCCGCGACATTCCCCACGACCTGGCTTACTGGCGTTTGGTCGGGAGCCCAGAGAGCGGATTCAGGATCGAGAACACCAAGACCGGAAGGTGCCTCCAAGCACCAGTCCCCATCGTCGTACACGCGAACTGCAACCCGACGTCGCGGGGGCAACTCTGGAAATTCGTGTCACCAGCAAACGCAGACGGCACCACTTACTACCGCATTCAGAATCAGCTGATCACCGACCAATGCATCGCCCCGTTTTCCAGCGGCACACACGACTCCCTGTTGAAGCTGACCCCGTGCTCATCGAGCTCTACTCCCGACGACCAATCGTTCGCGTTCGTCCCCTAGTGCACCGCTAATGAGGTACGCGCAAGCATTCGGCGGTAGCATCGAACGATGGCCGCGGCGGGCCCCGACGCACGTGCCCGGCATGTGTTGACCGTCGAAAAGTTCACCCTGATTCATCAGCGGTGCACTAGAACGCCGATCGGTTTGACGGATCGGCGTTCTAGGCCCCTGTTCATAGGGGCGGCTCGCGCCGCCCTCTTCGTGTCCGGCGCGTCCGGCGCTCGTTCATCGGCGCCATGAGCGCGCGCCGGACACGAAGGCGGGACCGCCCCGCTCACTGGCTCGGAACGGCCGAGGATTCCCGACGTAAGCCGCGTACGAGGTCCGCACCGCCCGGTTCCCCCTGGCGCGTCACGGAGTCGAGAGCAGCCGTGGTGCGATCAGCTCTTCCAGGTTGACGCGGGTGAGCGCTCGCCGCGCGCCGTCGAAGAACAAAAGCTCGGATTCGACGGTGGCGAGCCCCGAGATGGCGCCTTCGGTCGGCCACTCCGCCGTGAACGGTGTGCTCGCGAGCGAAATGAAACGAAGCCCGGAACGCGGAGAGCCGAAGGCGGCGACGATCGACGCCTCGTCGTACCACCAGGAGATTTTCACCGGCGTCCAGGCCGTCACGCCCGTCATCGAGGGCACTTCGATGGGCTCGGCGTCGTCCTCGTCCAGGACGAAGTACGCGTCGTTCCGATCGCCATGCTCGACCTCGAAGTAGACTCGACCCCGGAAGAGCGTCATCGAGACCACTTCGCCGCTACCCGACGCGCGCAGGTCGAGCCCTCCGCCCTCGCCGCGAAACCAGAGCCGATAGCGCAGCTCGTCCCCCTCCCAGAAGCTCTCGGCAATCGCGAGTGTCTCGACTCCGATCGCGCTCTCGCCCGCGATCGCGCTCACGGTGGCAATCTCGGGCACTTCGACGAAGGGTCCCCGATCGCCGGCGCGCACGAAGAGCCTTTGGTCCCGAACGACGGCCACGGTGGAGCCCGCCGCAGCGACCCACTGCGCTCCGTCCGCCTCCTCGGCCCGCAGCTCGCCGCCCGCATGCGGAACACTGAAGAGCCGATCGTCGGCCGCCACGTAGAGGCGGGAAGCGCCGAGCGCGAGCGCGTCCACCGTGTTCCACGTGCCGATCTCGACCAGGGGTTCGACCGATCCGTCTCGGAGGCTCACGCGCTCGATCCCGAGCCCGGTGGCGAGGGACTCGTCCGCAACGTAGTACGCGTGCGTCGCCGTGGTGACGATGGTCGGCCCCATCGTGACGGAGGAGCCGTAACGATCTGCGACCAACGCTGCGAACGACACACAGCTGCCTGCCGAGCAGGCGCCGTCGCAGCTCTGGCCACAGGCGCCGCAGTGCGCGAAGGCGCTGCTCGTGTCGGTTTCGCAACCGTTCAGGGTGGTGTGGTCGCAGTCCTCGTAACCGTCGGTGCACCCGCCCTCGCTGCGCGTTCCCCCGCTTCCGGACGTTCCTCCGGTTCCGATCGACCCCTTCACCCCTTCTTCGACGGCGGGGCAGTCTCCGGCGTCTCCGCACACGTCGAATCGACGGCACCCCGCGCACAGCGCCCAGACCAGGAGCACCTGACCGATCGATCGCCACCGGAGACTCAGGGCTGCCACGGCTGCCCGTAGTAGATATCGCCCCACGCGGCCTCGTGCACGAGCCGTGGCTCGGCCGCCTCCGCGTCGGCCGTAGCAGCGAGCCAGTAGAGCCTGAAGCGGGGTCGCCCCACGGAAACGAGCACCCCCGCTCCATCCCCGCTGAAGTCGTCGAGATCGTAATCCAGCGCACCCGGGAGCGCGTAGGTGATGCGTGCCTGCGTCGCGAGCTCGACGATGTGCACGGAGGTGCCCTCCGGCCCGCTCTCGAGGTAGGCGATGCGCGCTCCACTGGGATCCCGCCGGATTTGCTCGACGCTCGCCCCTTCCGAGGGCTCGAGCTCCAAAATGGGCGAAGCAGGAGTGCGCGGATCGATGATCGAAACGACCGTACCGTCCTCTTCCTCGCTCGACGGCTCGAGCACGAGCAGATCACCGAGGTACCGACGCCCGCCGGACGACGTCGCGATCGGCTCGGTTTCGCCGGTCGCGAGATCGAAGCGGAGGAGATCGGAGCCTGTCCCGACGACGAGGACGGCGTAGCTCCCGTCTTCCGACCAGGTGTCGACGAAAATGGCTCGGGAGAAGAGCTGCAAGGAAGTCGGAGCCCGGATGTCGAAATAGCCAACCGGCGACCCGAGCTCTTCGACGAGGAGGTACGGACCGCGCCCCATGAAGTACGCCTCGAGAGACGACTCGTAGCCTTCGATGAGGCGCGTGCTCGTCCCTTCGCCGCACGGAAGGAGCTCCAGCGTGTGCTCGCCGAACTCGTCGGCGCTCGTGATCGCGAGGTGTTTGCCGTCGGCCGAGACGTCGTATTCCGCGCTCTCCCACTCCCGGCGCTCGCCGCTCGTGCCGTCGGCGGGAAGGAGCACGACGGAGTCGTTCCACGTTGCGTAAACGACGTACTCTCCTCCGGCGCAGACGGACGCACGGTAGATCTCGTCGTCGGCACGGTCTGCGAACGTCACCGTCAGATCGTTCCCGGTGCGGTGAACGACGTAGAGCTCTTCCCCGGCAAGCACGGTAAACGCGCGCCCTTCGACGTCCCATTCGAACGGCTCGACGTACACTCCCGGGTTTTCCGGGAGGCCTTCGATGCGCTTGGGAGGGCCGGGAAGACCGGGTCCGAACGGCACCGCGAACAAGCGATTGCGAATCCCGGATCCGCCGAGCCCATTGGCAGCATCGAAAACGAGCAGGCTCCCGTCGGGCGACCAGAGCGGAAAGAGGGTGACCCAATGCTCGTCGTCGAACGCGCCCTCGCTCACGCGGATCGGCTCGACCCGACCCGCGAGGCGCGCCGGAACCACGAGAAGCTCGCTCTCCCCTGCCGGCGGGCTGTTCCCCACGGAGGCGTCGAAGAGCAACCACGGCGTCGGTTCCGCGAACGTGCACGGCTCGTCCGTGACGAGCGTGCAGGGACCGCTCGCCGCGCACGCTTCGGCGCAGTCGACCGAGCCCCCATTGGAGCCGGGATCCCGACAGGCGCCGGCAAACAACCCAGCCAGACATACGCACAGAGCTCGCCTCATCCCGCGGCGAAATTTACAAGAGAACCTCGCACGGCGTGTGACGCTTCTCTCGACACGCGTGCCGGTCGGAGGCGAGCACACTCCACAGCTGATTGGCAGCGCGGTGGGCGTACGCAGCGCGGGTCCACTCGTAACGAACTTCACCCGTGCGGAATTCGCTGATGCGGACCGCGCCGCCAGGCGTGCGCAGCGCGGGTCCACTCGTAACGAGCTTCACGGAAGCTCCAGGAGACGAAAGGCGCCCGGGCGGAAGGGAGGACTCGGGGTGCGGCATCGACGAGCGACGATATCGGCCAGCCGACCGCCCTATGGACGCTGCGTGGCGCTTCTGCTATCGAGCGGAGTGGCGAGGGTGCTCGACGAAACGACGCGGCGACTCGAGGAAACCGGCGACAGCGGAGCGCCCGCGCTCACGACCGCAATCTTGTGGAACTTGCCGGATGCGCGCCGGGTCGTCTCGCCGCTCGAAAGCCCGCGGCTGACGCTCGGACGGGGCGAAGGGCGCGACGTTCGGCTCGAGGCCGCGGGGGTCTCCCGCTTCCATGCCGAGATCGTGCGCGAGGGCCCCGTTTACGTGGTGCTCGACCGGAACAGCACCAATGGCACGTACGTCAATGGCGACCGCGTTTCGCATTCGGCGCTCTCCGCGGGGGACGTGATTCGATTGGGCGAGGCGATCGGTGTCGTCATGCGTCGCCCGCTCGAGCACACCACCTGCACCGAAGTCGTCGTCGGTGATGCGGTGTTCGGCCCGGGCCTGGCCGAGCTGCTCTCGATGTTGCGGCGCGCCGGCCCCACGCTGCTTCCCATCGTCATCGTCGGCGAAACGGGCGCCGGAAAAGACGCGGTCGCGCGCGTGTTGCATCACTTCAGCGGGCGGCCTGGCCCCTTTCATGCGGTAAACTGCGCGGCGCTTCCCGCAACGCTCGCGGAAGCGGAGCTCTTCGGTTATCGCAAGGGCGCCTTTACCGGGGCCGAGCAGGCTGCCGTGGGCCACTTTCGAAGAGCCGACGGCGGAACGCTGTTCCTCGACGAGCTCGCCGACATCCCGCTGCCCACGCAGGCGAAGCTGCTGCGCGCGCTGCAAGACGGTGAGGTGATGCCGCTCGGTGAGTCGAAGTCGATCGTCACGGACGTTCGGCTGCTCGCGGCCGTGCAACAGCCCCTCGGCGAGTTGGTCAAGGCCCGTCGCTTGCGCGAGGATCTGGCGATGCGGCTGCAAGGGCTCGTCGTCACGATTCCCCCCCTGCGCGAGCGCCGTGAGGACATCCCGCTTTTGTTTCACCACTTCTTGCGGCGGCACGCGGGCGGGCGCGCGCCGAACGTCGATCCACGGTTGCTCGAACGATTGATTCGCTACGATTGGCCGGGCAACGTGCGGGAGCTCGAGCTGCTCGCACGGCAGTTGGTCGCGCTCCACGGGCACGAGCGGGTGCTCCGCAAGGGCATGTTACCGGAGAGTTTCGGCGCCTCCGTCACTCCGCAGGCGGACGCCGCGCCCCGAGCGCGGAGCCGCAAGGCGCAGGATCTCGAACGCCTGAAGGCTGCCCTCGTGGCCAATCGCGGCAACATGAGCCGCGCCGCCGCCTCCATCGGTATGTCGCGCAGCCGAGCGTATCGACTCCTCGAGAGCGAGCAGCGCTCGGAACGCTCCGAAGCGGATGAGCACCGGCGCTGAAGACTCGGGGCCGCGCGAGCCCCTCGAGGTGCCGTTCGGCAAGCTCGTGCCGGGCGCGATCGTCGACGGCCGCTACCGCGTCGTGGACCGCATCGGCGAAGGCGGGATGGGCAGCGTGTACCGGGTCGAGCATCTGCGGCTCGGCGCGCGCTTCGCGCTCAAAGTCCTGCGCGGCGAGCTTGCTACGGATCCGCGGATGGTGGCGCGCTTCGAACGGGAAATGGGCGCCGTCGCGCGCGTGACGAGCGAGCACGTGGTCCCCATCGTCGACTGCGGGGTGCTGGCCGAGGGGACACCCTACTTCGTCATGCACTTGCTCGAGGGTCGCGACCTGCGCGCGCTGTTGCGCGAGACCGGCTCGCTGCCGCCGGTGCGCGCCGTCAACCTCATCATCGATGCGTGTCACGGGCTCTCGGCGGTGCATGCGGCCGGCATCGTCCATCGCGACGTCAAGCCCGCGAACTTGTTCGTGACCCGCGGCGACGACGGCCGGGACGTCGTCAAGGTGCTCGACTTCGGCGTGGCGAAGCAAACGAGCGACGCGACGACGCAGCCGGGCGCGCTCATCGGCACCGTGAAGTACATGGCGCCCGAGCAGATTGGTACCGGTCGCCCCGTCGATGCGCGCGCGGATCTGTTCGCGCTCGGCGTGATTCTCTACGAGTGCATCGCGGGCGAAGCGCCGTTCGCCGGCGACACGACCGAGCGGGTTCTGTACGGCATCATGACGGCCGATCCCGTTCCGCTGCACGAACGACGAGAAGGTGTCCCCGTGGAGCTTTCCCGCGTCGTCCAGCGAGCGCTCAGCAAACGCCCCGACGACCGCTTCGAGAGCGCGCGCGCCTTCGCCGAGGCCCTCCGCCCCTTCGCGGGGACGCGCGTTTTCGGCGCGGTGGGGGATTGGGAGCGGCGCGCGTCGCCCGAGGGTGACGACACCACCCGCGAGTACGATGCGACGCACGTCTCGTTGGCGATTGGCGAATCGAGCGCCCGGATGACGACTCCTCCGAACCGTGCATCTCGGTCACTGCTTCTCACGGCGCTCGTGGTGGTCGGGGTCGCAGGGCTGTCGTTCGTGATCGGCAAGGTGACGAGCCAACCAGAGCCGGCCCACGACGAGCAGGCTCAAAACCAGTCGAGCTCGGCCATGGGCGTGAATGCCGAGGTTTCGGTCGCAAACGGTTCGCCTGAAGCTCGGGCGAGCGCGGCGACTCCGAGCACTCTCTCCGCGACGCCCGAGATTGCGGAAGCAGTCGTGATTGCCCCGTCAGCACCGGCGGCGTCGAGCGACACGCCGCAAAGCGCACCCGCCTCGGCGGCCAGCGCTCGACCGTCGATCGTCGCGACCTCGGACGCGACGCGACGCTCACGCGCCACGACCTCGGACGGGACGGGCCCATCCCTCGTGACGACCGTCCGCCGCGAAGGCGCTCCCGAAACGGGTGCTCGCGGGCGCGCCTCTCCTTCCGACAAAGGACCGCCTCCCCCCGATTTCGACCCGAGGAATCCCTATGCGGAGTGACACCAGGGCTCAATCCGCACCCGTGCCCGCTCGCTCTCTGGGCTCTCTTCTCGGGCCAGCACCGGCGCGACGCCCCCTCCACGCGGCGGGCTTTCCAGGGGCGTCGCCCACGCACGCGAGTCGCCCTCGCCCGCGCGTGCCGCTGTGCGTGTCGGCGCGAGCGCGCCTCGCCGTGTACCCGCGAGCGCGCCTGGCCTCGTGCTGGATGACCGCTCCGGCCCAACTCGAGCCGAGGAGTCCTCATGCGGAATGACGGTAAGGCGCAATCCGCACCGGCGCTCCCTCGCTCGCTGAGTTCTCTTCTCGGTCCAGCACCGGCGCGATGCATCCTTCACTCGCCGGACTCTCGGGGGACGCCCCTCACGCACACGAGTCGCCCTCGCCCGCGCGTGCCGCTGTGCGTGTCCGCGCGAGCGCGCCTGGCCTTGTGTTGGATGACGGCGCTGCTGGTGGGAGCGCCGCGTGCCCTCGCGCAGAGCGATCTCTCGAACGACCCGAAAGAGAGCTTCGCGCGGGGCTACGAGCTCGTTCAGCGGGGCGAGTTCGAGGCGGGCATCGTGCACTTCGAACGGGCGTATCTGCAACGGCCCCACTATTCGGTTCTGTACAACCTGGCACAGGCGTATGCGTCCGTCGGGCGCATCGTGCTCGCCGTGGAAACGTTCGAGCGCTACTTGCGAGACGGCGGGGCCGAGATCCCCGAGGAGCGCCGCAGCGGCGTCGAACGCGCGCTCGCCCATTATCGTCGTCGTATCGGGCACGTGCGCTTCGCGGTGAAGCCGGAGAACGCCACCATTTCCCTCGACGGTCGCCCGCTCGGGCCGGCGGTGGGCGTGCAAAGCGCGCGGGTCGAGGCAGGGCGCCACGTCGTGCGCGTGGCGCTCGCGGGATACGTCGAGGCGACGCGCACGATCGACGCCAGCGGCGGAGAAGAAGCGGTCGTCGCGCTCGAGCTCGAACGCGAGCTGCCGATGGAGGTGCTCGTCCGGTGCGCGATTCCAGACGTGACGGTGCGCGTGAACGACGCCGTCGTGTCGCGATCGGCGGAGCGCCTTTCCCTCGTTTTGCCGGCAACGCGGCACACCTTCGAGTTCACCCGCTCAGGCTACGTCGCACGCCGCATCGAAACCGAGGGGCGTGCGGGCGCGCGCCTCGAGCTCGATTGCGCGCTACGCGTCGATTCGCGCTATCCCGAGCACGCAGCGCTCACGATCCGACGCCCCGAAGGGACCTCGGTGTGGCTCGACGGCGTCGAGTTCGCCGGTGGGGCCGTGCCGCCGGGGCGGCATCGACTCGAGCTCGCGGGTCCGAGCTACGAACGCCTGCAGCAAGACGTGCTGTTGCGCCCCCGCGAGCAACGAACCGTAACGCTCCTGCCCGAACCAACCGCCGAAGCGCGCGCGCGTGCCCACGAGGCCGCAGCCCGCACGCGACGCATTGCCGCCCTCGCGATCGGGGGAACCGGAGTTGCCGCCGCAGGCGCCGCCCTCGCCCTCTACCTTTCCAACAACCAGGCCCACGAACGGTGGAATGCCAAAAACCGCAGTCTCGTGGCCCGCCTCGCCAATGACCCCGACAGCGTCACGGCGCGGGACCTCGACGCCCTGATCGAGGACGAGAACGCGATCCGCAATCGCGACACCCTCGCAGTCGGTCTATCGGTCGCGGGCGGCACCCTCGTCCTGGGAGCGGTCGCGCTCGTGCTGTGGCCTTTCGACGCGCCAACCGCACCCCGCCTCATCGGCACCCCCCGCCACCTCGCGCTCGAAGCCCAGTTCTAAACCTCAGCGTTCCCGACTCCAAGTACGGCTTCACGCCATGGATACGTCGCGGGTGCGAAGGGCAACTGCGGTGCCAGAGGGGTAACGGCTCTGGGCGGACGGCGACTCCGGTGCGAAACACGACTCCGGTGCGGAGGGGTAACGGCTCAGGGCGGAGCGCGCCTCCGGTGCGGAGCGCGACTGCGGTCCGGAAGGCGGCTGCGCTGCGGAGGGGTAACGGCTCTGGGCGGAGCGCGCCTCCGGTGCGGAGCGC
>QGUH01000843.1 GCA_003242355.1 Pseudomonadota bacterium | reverse complement strand
GCCGTGGGCTGCGTGATAGCAAAGCCGCGGCCATGCACGTCGCCGCGACCCCTCTCGATTGGGCGGTTTTTGCAGCCGTCGTGATCGGTGCGCTCACCTTCGACCGACTCGTGTTCGGCGCCAAGGAGCACATCTCGTTCCGCGAGGCCGCGATTCGGAGCTCCTTCTTCGTTCTCGTCGGCACCCTGTTCAGCCTGTACGTGCTGTACACGGCGAGCTCGGAAGCGGCGCTCACGTACGTCGTCGCCTACCTCGTGGAGGAGTCGCTCTCGGTCGACAACCTGTTCGTCTTCCTGGTCCTGTTCAATTACTTCCGGATCAGCGAGGGGCGCCAGCAGCGCATCTTGTTCTGGGGGATCCTGGGTGCGGTGGTGATGCGGGGCATCTTCATCGTCGCCGGCAGCGCCTTGCTCGCGAAGTTCCACTGGATGACCTACGTCTTCGGCGGATTCCTGCTCATCACCGGGGCGAAGCTCCTGTTCCGCAAGGAAGACTCCGTGGACCCGGAAGACAACCTGGCCTTGCGCCTGGCGCGCCGCTATCTGCGCACCACGGAGGAGTTCCACGGAAATCGCTTCTTCGTGCGCAAGGACGGGGTGACGTACGCAACGCCCCTGTTCTTGGTGCTCGTGGTGGTGGAGTTCACCGACGTGTTGTTCGCGGTGGACTCGGTTCCTGCCGTGCTCGCGATATCGAGCGACGTGTTCATCGTGTACACGTCGAACGTGATGGCCATCCTCGGGCTGCGCGCGCTGTTCTTCGTGCTGTCGGGCATGATGGGGCGCTTTCACCACCTCGGCACCGGCCTGGCGGTGATTCTCCTCTTCATCGGGGCCAAAATGTCGCTCACCGCATTCTTCAAGATCCCGCCGCTGGTCTCTCTTGCCGTGATTGCGTCGGTGCTGGCAGTCTCCATCTTCGCCTCACTGCTGCGACCCGCCCGTGAACCCACACCACGCGACGGCTCCACGTCGTGAGCCGAGACACGGACTCATCGGGGCTCGGCGAGCCTTCGAAGAAACGTCAGCGCCCTAGCCGCCTCCCATGCTGCATTCCCCTTTCGAAACGCGTTCGAGCGGCATCCTCCTCCATCCGAGCAGTCTCCCCGGGCCCCACGGCTCGGGGGATCTCGGCCCGTTCGCACACCGCTTCGTAGACTTCCTTGCCCGCGCCGGGCAGCGTTGGTGGCAGATGCTGCCCGTCGGCCCCCTGGGCGCGGGGAACTCACCGTACGACAGCACCTCGGCGTTCGCGGGCAATCCCCTGCTCATCAGCCTCGAGTTCCTCGTTCGCGACGGGTTGCTCGAACCGAGCGAGATCGGCGCCCCGCGTGCCCTCGTGGAGGCGAAACGCGCTCTGTATCCGGCCGCGGCGCGCTTTCGAGAGCGGCGTCTGCGCCGCGCGTTCGAGCGCTTCGCTGGCCGCGCGAAGGGCGACCTTGCGACCGAGCTCGAGAGTTTCCGCGAACGGAACCGCCGGTGGTTGCCCGGGTTCACCCTGTTCCGAGCGCTCAAGCGAGCGAACGGAAACCGTCCGTGGACGAGCTGGGAGCCCGATCTCGCCCTCCGGCGCGGTCCGGCGCTGGAGCGTGCGCGGCGCGAGCTCGAACGGGAAATCGCGTACGAAGAGTTCTTGCAGTTCGCGTTCGATCGACAGTGGAACGAGCTCCGTCGGCACTGCGCCGAAAAGGGCGTGCTGCTACTCGGCGACGTGCCCATGTACGTGGCGCACGACGGCGCCGACGTCTGGGAGAACCGCGACGTGTTCCAACTCGACGAGCGCGGGGAACGCCGCGTGCTCGCGGGTGTGCCCCCCGACTACTTCAGCGCCGACGGCCAGCTTTGGGGCAATCCGGTCTACGACTGGCAGGCGCTCGCGGCGTCCGACTACGAGTGGTGGATCGCGCGGCTCGAGAACACGCTCCGCCGCTTCGACACCGTTCGCCTCGATCACTTCATCGGCTTCCACCGCTGCTGGGAGGTGCCGGCGGGGGCCACCTCGGCACGCGAAGGCCGATTCGCCCTCGTGCCGGGAAGGGACTTTTTCGAGAAGGCGCGCGACCGCCTCGGAGGGCTGCCCTTCGTGGCCGAAGACCTCGGGCTGGTGACGGACGAGGTGCACGCCTTGCGCGATGCGTTCGGGCTGCCCGGCATGCGGGTGCTCGAGTTCGCCTTCGCCGAGGATTTCCGGGACTACCAGCCGCACCGCTTTCCGCGCAACTGCGTAGTGTACACCGGAACCCACGACAACGACACGATCGTCGGTTGGCTCGGCGCGTTCGAGCGCGCCGAGGACCCACACGAACGACACCGGCTCCACGCCGAACGGCAGCGGGCGCTCGCTTATGCGTCCTGCTCCGGCAACGAGCCCCATTGGGATTTCGTTCGGCTCGCGCTCGCCTCGGTCGCCAACACCGCGCTCTTTCCGCTGCAGGACCTGCTCGGGCTCGGCAGTGAAGGGCGCATGAACGTCCCCGGGACCGCCGAGGGCAACTGGGTCTATCGCTGCCGCGAGCAGGATTTGTCCGACGAGCTCGCCGACCGTCTGTTCCGCCTCACCGACACCTACGAGCGCTTGCCCCGCCGTTTCTGATGTAGGCTCGCGCCGTGCAGCGCGTGCACGGCGGCAGGTCCCTCGCCCGACTCTCGGCGCTTCTGCTGCTATTTGCGGGGGGGGGGGCCCACGCGGCGCCCCACGAAGCGCCGCTCCCGCCACCCGAAGCAGCCGCCGAGCCGGCCCCCGCCG
>QGUH01000842.1 GCA_003242355.1 Pseudomonadota bacterium | reverse complement strand
CGGGGCGCGCTCGTCCCGTGCCCGGCTCGCCGCTTGGGCGCCGCCGCCCCTCCGGCCGCCGGCGCCCCGCTCGCCGCGCTCGAATGGCTCTCGGGGGATGCCCGCCAGCACCTCGCGTTCGAGCTCGCGCCGGTGATTCCGCCGCGACACGAGCGCGCCTTCGCGCCGCTTCCCGGCGGCGGCGTGCTCGCCGTGGGTGGATGCGAAGAGCGCCCGCCGCGCGACGACGAGGATGCCGAAACGTGCACGGCGCTCTGTAACCGCGGCTGTCCTCCCGAAGCCGGGTACGACGCGTACTGGATCGCTCCCGACGGCGCGATCACGACCGTCTCCCTCGATATCCCAGCGCCGCGTCCCGTGTTGCTCGGAACGGGGCGGCGCGCACCCGTGCTCGCGTCGGGAATGCCCGAGGACGATCGGCTGTATCGATTCGATCCCTGGAAAGCGCGCTTCGAGCCGCTGCCCGTCTCCGTCCCCCATCCGCCGCGCGCGGGGCTGCCCGCGCTCGCGCTCGACGGCAATGCCTTCCTCTGGCTCGCCGAGACCGAAAGCGGCCCGGAGATCTTCGGTCTGCGCGTCGACACGCGCGAACGGTACGCGCGCGACGTCTTCCTCGTTGCCCAGCCCGATCCGGTCGATCCCGCGCGTCCCCTGCATCTCGTCCCCGATCGCCCCGTCGGCTCCGAGGTGCGCTACGACGGCACGCTCTCCTTCGAGCCCGATTCGGAAGTCACCGTGTACGTCACGGACACCGACTACGCCGACGTCACCGTCACAATCACTCTCGAGGGTGAAGGTCGCCCGCGCATCGCGCTCGGCCCGTTCGAAGCCGGCGGCCCCGACTGCCCATGGCCGGAAGCAGAGAGCCCGGAGCTCCGCGCCGAGCGCATCGACGGCGAGGTCGCCCTCACCGTCGCCTCCGAGCGCGTGGTGTGCCCCGCTCCGCGCGGCCGCGTACGCCTCGGCCTCCGCGGCGGCGATCGAGCGACGCGCATCGCTCGGCTCGAAGTCGATCGCGGCAGGCCGTAAAGCGCGGCACGGGCTCGCGCGGGGCGGGATTCGACGCGCGCCTAGCGCGCGTGGGGCGCGGTTCACGCCCGCCGGATGCGCGACGGTTCGCGGAGACCGGCAAATTCGAGCGCCTGGACCTGGAACGGTGACGTCGAACGAGCGCGCGGCTCTCGGGAAACGCGTTGTCTCCCGAGAGCCCCGCTGACGGCGTCAGCGCGCCCCCGCGCGCTCCACTGCGATTAGCCGGCCCAGTAGCGCAATGTCACCGTTCCGCCTCCGGTTCCTCGAAGGTCGATGACGGTGGCGCAGTTCTGGTTCGTGGTCACGAGGTTCTTCGCTTGCCAGTCGGCCGTGAACGTTCCGCTGCCGCTGCTCCCACTGCACGTATTCGTCCACGTGAACGGCACCGGGTAGCTGCCACCCCACGCCGTTTCGAGCCGCATCGTCCGCGTGCCCCACCAGGGCGGGTATCCGTTCTGGACCCGCACGCACCCGCTCACCGGAACCGTGACGTTCGTCCCGGGCGCTCCGAGATCGACCGCGGTCGCTGCGGTGCACGGAGGCGGTCCGCACGGCGCGCACGGGCCGCCGCAATCGATGCCGGTTTCTCCCTGATTCTGAATGCCGTCGCTGCAACTCGCGGGCACGCAGGCGTTGACCGTCGTCTCCGTCGGGTCGGTGGGCGCGAAGGGCCCGCCGCCACGCGGAAGCTCGGTCGCAATGCTCACCGTTCCGCGCTCCCGAGGCTCGATGGTCGCCGTGTAACCGCCCCCCGAGTCGGTAACCACGTCGATGATGTCCACGCGGCCCGAAGGATACCGGACGGTGATCCGCACGTCCTGCCCCCCGTACGGCGGAGTGACGGTGCCCGTGACCGTGATCGTGCCATCCGGATTCGTCGTCGAATTGGTGGTCAACGTTCCGATGGGTTTGGCCTCCGCGACGAAAGACGAGCCGCCGAGCGGCACGCGGTAGTCGCCGAGGAGCCCCCAGGCCGAAAGCCCCCAAACGCCTCCGCAATGGGGTGGCGGCACCTGCGTCTCCACGATGACTTCCTGGACGTACAGGGCGCGGTCTTCCACCTCGTTGTCCTCGTCGTTATCGAACGACACCCGGATTTCCTTCTTACCCAGCGTCGCGTCGAGTACGAACGAAAACTCCTCCACGTAGTAGCTTTCCACCTCGACGCTTCCGAGCGGCCTCCCGTCGACACCGACCGTCATGCGCGGTGACACCCCGTTCGATGGCTGTCCCGCGGCAAGCACGGTGATCGTCGTCCGCCCCGGGACGAAGTCGTGATCCGTCGAGAGAAAGCCATTCGTGTCGAGCACCCAGCCCGGCCCTTCGATCGGATAGCCGCCCGAATGAAACACGTCGTCCGCCTCGTAGATCGTGACGACCGAAGGTGGATTCTCGTCATTGCATGCCTGCCAATAAGGATCACCCGGGTTCTGGTTCGGCGGTGTCGGAATCACGCTCGAGTCCCAACCAAAGATGCCTTCGAACACGTGCGAGGAGTGGGGAGCCAGGACGGCCCGCGCTTGCTCCATCTTGAGCCGGTACCCGGGGAGCAAGTTCACCGGCTCGACCTCGACGGGCAGGTCGTGATCGTAGTCATTGTGCACCTCGAAGCGGAACGGCACGTCCTGCCACGGCGACGCCGACTTCATCACCATCGAGTGGATGTTCTCCTGAGCGACGTTGTTGAACGGATTGACGTCCGCAACGTGGCCGAG
>QGUH01000041.1 GCA_003242355.1 Pseudomonadota bacterium | reverse complement strand
CCCGTTGGGGGGGTTTGTTGCTGTGAAAACATCGGGGGAAAGCGCGGGATCGGTGCGGGTACGGGGTTCGCCGTGGAGGGTCCCCTCGCCAAATCCGGGCCGGATGCGAGCGAGGTGATCGTGCGAACGCTCGGCGGCGTCATCGGCGACCTCGGGGAGCTCGTGCACGGCGAAGCCGAGCTCGTGCTCGGCGAACGCTCGGTGTTGTTCTTGCGACTCCGACCGGACGCGATTCACCAGCCGACCGGGATGGCGCAGGGACACTATCCGCTGTACCCGGACGTGAAGCGCGTCGAGCGGCTTCATCCGAGCCCGAGAATCCCCGAGCTCGTTCAGCCAGAACGCTCCGCCGTGCGCCGATTGCGCGGGCTGGATCTCGACCAAGCGCGCCGCTTGATTCGGGAGGCGCTCGCGCGATGAGCACGGTCCGTCGGTGCGCGGCTCTGGGTGTGGTGGCCGCGACGCTGATGCTCGGAGCGAGCGAGGCGCGCGCCTACTGCCGAACGACCACGTGCGATCCGGAGCGGCGCGAGTGCACGCGGGACGCCAAGGGCTGCGCCGTCGCGGGAACGCCGCTCTACTGGGCGAGCGAATGCGTTTCGTTCGTGGTGCATCAGGCGGGCTCCGCGCGGCACGGAATCGATGCCACCCTGTTCGCCAGCGAGGTGTCCGCGGCCTTCCAGCGCTGGCTCGAGGTCGACTGCGGGGGCGGCCGAACGCCCAAGCTCACCGTGCAGAACCTGGGACCGGTCGAGTGCGGTCGCGTGGAGTACAACCAGCGCGGCGGCAACGCGAACATCTTCATGTTTCGCGACGAGGAGTGGCCGTACGTGGGCGGCGAGGACGCGCTCGGCCTGACGACGATTCGCTTCGATCCGAAGAGCGGCCGCATCTACGACGTGGACGTCGAGATCAACGGCGCGAGCGGCATCCCGATCAGCGTCGGCAAGCCGCGCGAGGGCGCCGCCGACCTCGCGTCGATTCTCACGCACGAGGTCGGCCACTTCCTCGGCCTTTCGCACACCGTCGCGGAGAACGCGACGATGCGCCCCGCATACGAGATCGGCCGCGACCTCACCAAGCTCGGCGACGACGATCGAGCGGGGATTTGCGAGGCGCTCGCGCCCGATCGCGTCACCGAAACGCAGAGTTGTGCCCCACGCCACGGTTTCTCGTCGCGCTGCGGCGGCACGAAGGGCGGCTGCTCCGTAGCGCGGCCGGGCGCGGGCTCGGGCAGCGAGCTCGCCCTCGGTGCCCTCGCAATCGCGCTCGGCGCCGCGCGCGCCCGGCGCCGAGCGCGCCGCGACGCCGAGCCGACGCGCTCTGCCGGTATCGCTGGCCGGCCGAGCTCCCGCGCCGTCCGGCGCACGGCCGACTGATCGGCGCTCGAGCCTCGTCGGGGCGGCCCGCGCCGCCCCTGCCCGCCGAAGTAAGCTTCTGCGGAGCCTACTCGGCGCACGCCGAGAGCGCTTCGACGCGTTCTTCCGGTACGAGCCCCGCCGCGCGGAGCAGCGCCTCGTCCTCGCTCTCGTCGGGATTGCCCGTGGTAAGCAGGCGATCGCCGAAGAAGATGCTGTTCGCGCCGGCGTAGAAGCACAAAAGTTGCGCTTCCCGGCTGAGCTCGGCGCGGCCCGCGCTGAGCCGTACCCGCGAGCGCGGCATCAGGATGCGTGCCGTCGCGATCATGCGCACGAGCTCGATCGGCTCGACCGGCGGCAGCGCCTCGAGCGGTGTTCCCGGAACGCGCACGAGCGCGTTGATGGGCACGCTCTCCGGATGCGGATCGAGGCTCGAGAGCTCGACCAACAGACGGCAGCGATCGTCGATGCTTTCGCCCATGCCGATGATGCCGCCCGAGCACACGCTGATGCCGGCGGCGCGCACGTTGCGCAGCGTTCGCAGCCGATCGTCGAAGGTGCGGGTCGAAATGATCGAGCGGTAGTGCTCGCGCGACGTATCCAGGTTGTGGTTGTAGGCGTCGAGCCCGGCTTCTTTTAGACGGCGCGCCTGCTCTTCGGTCACCATGCCGAGCGTCACGCACGCTTCGAGCCCGAGCGCCTTCACTTCCCGCACCATGGTGAGGACGCGCTCGAACGCGGGGCCATCCTTCACCTCGCGCCAAGCAGCGCCCATGCAGAAGCGCGTGGCACCCTGGTCGCGGGCGCGGCGCGCGGCGGCCACGACGTCTTCGACCTTGAGCATGGCCTCCGGCTTCACCGACGTCTTGTGGCGCGACGACTGGGAGCAATACCCGCAGTCCTCCGGGCACCCGCCGGTCTTCACGCTGAGCAGCGTGCAGAGCTGGACGCGGCCGTCCGGGTGGTTTTCCGTGTGAACGCGCCGCGCGCGATCCAGGAGCTCGAACAGGGGCAGATCGTGGATCGCACGCACCTCGGCGAGGGAGTAATCGTGGCGTAGGGCCGGTGCGGTCTGGCCGTCTCGGGACATCCCCTGCCGTCTACCGAGACCCAGCCACCGCGTCCACCATCACCTGCGCGCAGCGCGACGATCGAGGCGGTTCGTCCCCTTCTCAGCCCGAGAACCAGGCTCGGCCGAGCTTTCGGACCGAGGAGTCAGGAGCCGAGCGCCATCCGCGCGACCTCGCGGTCGACGATGCCCTCGCGCACCAGCCGTCGGACGGTGCTTTCGAACGTCTGCATGCCGTACATGTCGGCCCCCGCTTCCATCAGCTCCTTGAGCGGCGGATTGCCGAGGGGCCGCTTGATGCTCTCGCGCACCGATCCGGTGCCCACGAGCACTTCGGCCGCCAGCACCATGCCGCGGCCGTCGGCGCGCGGCAGCAGGCGCTGCGCGATGATGCCCTGCAGCGCGTCACCGAGGCGCTCGCGAACTTCGTCCGGGTTGCCCTGCATCAGGGACACGATGCGGTTCATGGTCCGGGCGACGTCCGGCGTGTGCAAGGTCGAGAGCACGAGGTGGCCGGTCTCGGCGGCCTTGAGCGCGATCTCCATCGTTTCGGCGTCGCGGATCTCGCCGATTTGGATCACGTCCGGGTCTTGCCGCAAAACGGCGCGGAGCGCGCTGGCGAAGCTCTCGGTGTCGTGCCCGATCTCGCGCTGGCTGATGCTCGAGCGATCGTCCTGGTACAGGTACTCGATCGGATCTTCGATCGTGACGATGTGACGCGCGAGCGTGCGGTTCATGTGCCCGATCATCGCCGCGAGCGTCGTGGACTTGCCGTTGCCCGCCGCGCCCACGCACAGGATGAGCCCGCGCTCCCCTTCCGCGAGCCGCTTGCACACTTCGGGGGCTCCGAGCTCTTCGAGCGTGGGCACCCGTTCGGGGACGAGACGCATCACGACGGCGAGCGAGCCCCGCTGGCGATACACGTTGACGCGGAGTCGTCCGATGCCCGGCACCGCGTAGGCCGTGTCGTGCTCGCGCAGCTGGTCGAGACGCGCGGCCACGGCCGGGTTCTTGACGAGCAACCGGGCGGCGGCCTCGGTGTCTTCCGGCAGAAGCTTCGGCAACCGGAAGAACACCAAGTCCCCGCGCACACGCGCCGCGGGCGGCTGCCCGACCTTCAAGTGCACGTCCCGTGCACCGGCAGCGAGAGCCTTCCGCAACAGCTGGTTCAGGTACTCTTCCGAACCGTACGCGCTGTCTCCGGGCGGTACGCTGTCCACGATCCGGAAGAATACACAAGGGTCTTGCCGCTTCGTTCGTGGGGGGGCGCCCTCGCCCGTTGATTTGGGCGAGCCGCTCCCACCCGTTCACCGATGGGCGGCGACGACCTCGGGCGGAAGGCGCCTGGACCGCCCGGCGGCTCGACCGCGCCCAACCGCGTGGCCGAACGTGCTTGCCTTCATCGGACCGGTTGCACCCCGTCGGTGGTCTGCGCTAATACCTCGGCGCCGCGCGGCTCGCCCGCGCGGCTCGGCCCCAGCCGATGTCCAGGTAGCTCAGTCGGTAGAGCAGAGGACTGAAAATCCTCGTGTCGGCGGTTCAATTCCGTCCCTGGACACCGATATCCCGCAGAGCATCCGCTCGGTACGCTCGTTGACGTGGCTCCGTCCCGTTCGACGCGCCGCGCGGAGAGGCGCCGGGATTCGAACCCGCTCCCTTGATGCACGCTCGTTGCGCGCTCCCGTCCTCGTCGCAGGGGGCGCTCGACACGAAGAGAGACACCGGAATCCGGCACCGTTCGCGTGCAGGCGCTCTGCGCTCCGGCGCAGGCGATGCGGAAGGAGGCCCCAAGCTCTGCGCGAGCCCGACGCGGATCGATGCGGCGCGTTCGATGCGAAGGAGGCCCAAGCTTTGCCCGAGCTCGCCGCGGTCGATGCGAAAGGAGGCCCAAAGCTTTGCGCAAGCCCGACGCGTTCGATGCGAAGGGAGGCCAAGCTCCACGTGAGTCCGGCGCGATGCGAAGGATGCCCGAGAATCGAACCCGGCGCCTTCGTGCACGCGATCTCTGCGGAGCTCGCGGCGGTCGACGTGACGCAGCGGCGAGCGGGTGACGTTCGTCGCTTCGGGAGAGCCCCGCGACGCTTCGTTCGAGGCGATGACATCCATCAACTCGATGCGCCCCTACGCACGACGGGAGCCTGAGCCTCCTGTTCGATCTCCGAAGCTCGTGCTTGCATAGCGCACGTTCCGAGCTCGGAGGAGGGCGAAGCGAAGCGACCGACGGTGCGACGATTCTGCGGCTCACTCGAAATCGACAGAGGGGTACATGGCGAAAGCTTCCATCCGATGGCGACGTCGCTCGCAAAGCGCACGAGCGCGATCTCACCGATCGTACGGAATTCGGAATCGTTTTCGGACGAACGATCGTGACACGCTGCTTCGGCGTGCTCGGCTCGGACCGCGTTTCGCGCGGACGCGCGCCATGAACGCGCCGATTGCGCGTTACGCGCCGCGCGCTTCGCTCCGATCGGACGTTCGAAACTCGGCACCCCGTGTCGAAAGACGACGGCGTAGTTTTCTGGCGCAAGCTCCGCGCGTTTCCCGAGCACGTTTCTCCGAGCGCGCCGGATCCCGCGTTCGCTCCGCTCGAACTGCGTCCCACGTCACGGCACCTCCGCGTTCGCGAGTCACGCGCAACGATCGGAAAACGACGCAGGCTGAAGCATTCTTCGGTTGCGCTCCGAGTGCGCAAGGGCTACTCGGTTAGCAGAGGAGGCGAAGCGATGCGCTACTTCCCAGCGTACTGCCGCGAGTGTCGTCGATCCTACCTGGTGAGGGTGGAGCTGCCGCTGACCAGCTCCCAGGCAGAGTCGGCTTGCCCGCGGTGCCGTGCGGAGGGGCTCTTGATTCCGAGCGCGTACTACGTCGAGAGCGACCGCGCTCAGTTCGAAGCCGCCGAAGCAGCCATTCACGAAGCCGACCTGAATCGCCTCCAGGTAACGGACCTGCTCGCGCAACTCGAGCAGCTCGCCGGGCAGCCGGAAATCCGCCCGGGTGAGCTCGCCGCGGTGCTCTCCCGCTTTCCCCGACTCTCGGGGTTGGAGTCGCTCCTACCGAGCGGGGTGAGCGAGCTGCGCCGTTTCCTCGGGATGATTTTCACCGTGCTCACTCCCCTCTCCTGCGCGTCGAGCTTCGGCTCCGGCTCGGGACTCCGGCCGGCGATCGTCAAAGCGGGCCCAGGGCTCGCGTTGGAAGAGAACCGAAAGATCGGCTAGCGCTACAGGGCGGCTCTTCCTCGCGTTCCCGAACCGTTCGTCGATCTGGGAGCGCAACACATCCTAGGAGCGCAACGCGTCGAGCTTGCGTTCGATTGCGCGCGCGCTCGGCTTGCCGCGAAACACGTAGAGCGCCGCGTGCTCGGCGAAATCGAGCACGGCTTCGCTCACGCGGAGCCGCGCGCTCACGCCGAAGAGGATGCGCCGCGAAAGGCCGCGCTCGACGAGCTCGACGCGGCGAAAAACCGCGTCGCGACTCCAGTAGCCCAAAAGCTCGAAGTACACGGGGTCGCCGCCCTCGCGGTGGCGAAAGAGCAAGTCCGGCACGCAGACGCCTACGCCCGGAACGTCCAGAATGTCCTCCGCGGGCGCTGCTTGCCAGCCCGTGTCGAGCTTTTCGAAGTCGTGGAGGAGCTCGACGATCTCGTCGCGGAGGCGTGCCTCTCCGTCGCGCACCGGCGGCCCGGAGCGACGGTGCTCGAACTCGAGCGGCTCGCGAGCGCTTCCCCAGAGCACCCGCGCTTTGAGCTCGAGCTCGTCGCAGGCCTCGAGCGCGGGAAGCGTCAGCGCGAGCTCGAGGCCGTACTTGGTCACCGCTTCGAACAGACTGAAGGGGCCGTCGATGGAGAGCCGATAGACCCCGTTCGAGAGCGCTTCGCACCGATAGAGGAGCCGACGGAACTTGAGCTTTTGGAACAGGTACCGGAGGGAGTCCGGGCTCGTGCAGCGCACGTCGGCGACGACGCTGACGGCGCGCAAGAGCACCGCCTGAATCTGGCCCTGCTCGTAGTGCCGGACGAGCGCCTCCGCCGAGAGATTCGGCGCGGCGATCAGTCGGTGCGCTCCCCGCAGATCGGCATAGAGCATCTCTTCGATGCGCGATGGGTCGAGGCCCAGCGCCCGTCCCGAGGCCGCGAGGACGGCTTCCTTGCTGAACGGCGCTTCCGGCGAGGCCGCACGGCGCGCTGCCGCCGAGCGCAGGAACACTTCCCGGCGCAGCGCCGGCGGCTCGACCCCCTCCGACTGCTCGAACACGCAAGCGTCGAGCACGAGCTTCCCGAGCGCCTGCGCGATGCGTCGCTCGCTCGCGCGCACGTCCTGTGCGGCGAGAGAGCGCTCGATCTCGTCGCGTGTCTTGCCGACTCCGAGGCGGCAGCGCTCGAGGAACCGATCGGCGAGCTCGACGGCGCGCGCCCGCTTGTCGGCGGACAGCTCGAGCAGCACCAGGCGCGTACCGTCTCGACGTGCGCGAACGTGCTCGGGCGTCAACACGGGCTCACCGATACGCGGCGTGATCGCGGCGCCGCTCGCTCGTGAACGTCTCGCCGGTGCCCTTCGCGACGAGCTCGTAAAGAATCGCGCGTTTGTTCCCGCGCTGACGCAGGACGCGGCCGAGCCGCTGCACGTGCTCCCGCACCGACCCACTGCCGCTGATCACGATGGCGACGCTCGCGTCCGGCACGTCGACGCCTTCGTTCAACACCTTGGACGTGACGATGGCGCCGTACTCCCGCTGCGCGAAGCGCTCCAAGATCTCGCTCCGCTCCTTCACCTTCGTTTGATGCGTGATCACGGGAAGGAGAAAGCGCCGAGAGACGGCGTACGCCGTCGCGTTGTCCTGAGTGAAGATCAGCGTCTGCTCGTGGCGGTGCTGATCGAGCAACCGATCGACCATGGCGAGCTTGGCGGAGGCGGCGAGCGCGAGCTCGCGCTGCCGGAAGTAGGCCTGAAAGGCACGCCGTCCGGCGTTGGAGCGCGCGGCGCGCCTCACGAAATCTTGCCATCCGTTCCCCCGGTCCATGCGAATCCCCTGAGAGCGCAAGAAGTCGACGTAGATCTTGCGCTCCCGTTCGTATTCGTCTCGCTCTTCGCGGCTCAGCTCGACCTCGATGCAGACCGTGTCGTAGTCGGCGAGGTAGGCGCCGGAGAGCTCGACGATGTCTTTTCTGTAGACGAGCGGCCCGACGAGTCGCTCGAGCAGCGCATCGCGACCATCCTGCCGCTCCGGAGTCGCCGACAGCCCCAACCGGAACGGCGCCAGGCAGAGCTCGGCCGCGAGCCGGTACGTTTCTCCCGGAAGGTGGTGGCACTCGTCGAAGACGACCAGGCCGAATCGCGCACCCAGGTGTTGCATGTGCAGGTACGCCGAGTCGTAGGTCGTGACGGTGATCTCCCGGACGACGTGGCTGCCCCCGCCCACGATGCCGACGTCGGTCGCAAAGCTCGTACGAAGCAGGTCGTACCACTGTCGAACGAGGTCCAGGGTCGGCGCGACGACGAGCGTCGCGCGCCGACGATCCTCGATCGCGAGCACCGCGAGGTGGCTCTTTCCCGCGCCGGTCGGGAGCACGACGACGCCCCGCCCTCCCGCACCGCGCCAGGCAGCGAGGGCTTCGGTTTGGAAGGGCCGCGGTTCCCGCCGTACGGCCAGGCGCGCCTCGAGCTCGGCGTACGCGCGTGCCGCGTCGGTGTACGGCACGTTGGAGCGGTGCAGCAGGCGCACGATGTCGAAGTAGGCGAGCGCCGGCGCACGATAGGTCTGCGTCCGTTCGTCCCAGCGAACGCTCTCGGGCAGCGCGAGCCCGTCGGGCACGTCCCGGAGCTCGAGGGTCCCGCTCGCGAAGGACAGGGTCGTCATGCGCCCGCCGAGCCTACAACGGCTCGCGGCGCCCGGCTCACCCCGCCGAGCCCGGGGGCGGCACCTCGCTCGGAGCTTCGGGCGGCGCTCCCATGAGCTCGAGCGGCACGTGGAAGACGACTTCGCCCAGCTCCGTTCCTCGTCGCTCCTCGACGTGAATCGCCGTCACGGCGCCGTTCTCCATGCGCAGGATACAAACGCGGGGCACGGGCACGCAGATCAGACGCTTGACCAAGTGGAAGTTGAAGCCGCCGTGGCCGACGACCAGCAAACGCCCGTGTCCGTCGGCAACGCGCGCAGCAACGAAATCGAGGAACGCGCTCACGCGCGCTTGCACCTCGTCGTAGCTTTCGCCGCCGTACTCGGCGAAGTCGCCGAGCTCGGTGATGCCACGCGCCGCATAGCTCGGGAACGCCCGCACGATGTCCGTCCACGGCCGGCCCTCGAGCGCGCCCGCCGCAATCTCGCAGAGCAAGGGCTCGCTCACGGGAGGCGGCCCGCCACACGTTTCCGCGATGATCGGGGGGGTTTCCCCGGCCCGGGCGAGGGGCGAGGTGACCGCGAAGTCCCAGCCGAGCCCGTGCGCGTGGAGCCAGCGACCGATGCGCCGGGCTTGCTCGCGCCCCTTGTCGCTGAGCGGCGAGTCGAACCGCCCTTGCATGCGCCCCTCGGCGTTTGCTTCGCTCTCGCCGTGGCGCACGATCAATAGGTCGAACGACGAATCGCGGTTCACGCGGGTGGGCTTCGATATCACCGAGCTCGGGGCTCCGCACGCCGCCCTCCGGGCCCGCCCACCGCATTTCTCCGAATGCGTTCGAGCGAGGCGTCCGCGTTCACCGGGCCGCGTGAACGCGACTTTCCGCAACGGCGCCCTGCGCCGTGCACCGATATCTTTCCGCTCGGCGCAGGCAACGCACCCCCACCACGTCCTCGAAACCGAGCCGAGCAGCGGCGAGCAGCAGCGCGTCCCGCACCGCGAGCTCCGGACACTCCGCACCGCACGAGGTCGCCAGGGTGCCGAGCACCCGATGGCTTGCCGGCAACGCGGGCAGCTCGCGTACGCCCGCTGGTCGCGGCCGGGAAGGAATCGGGCGAGCAGCTTCCGCTGGCTCGAACGCCACCTGGATCGCATTCCCGAGCACGCCGTCGGGGCCGGGAGCCCGCTTTGCAGCGCCGGGCGCTCCGGTCGTGGATTCGCGGGAGCGCGCCACTTCGGCGGTACAGCGAATGCGTGTCCGCCCGCTGCAGGAAAAAGCAGCCAAGACGTCGCCACCGCGCGCCGCCGCGAGCTCCCGGATCACCAGGGAGAGCCGGTCGCGCGTGCAGTCGATGTCGCTCAGCGCACGCCGCTCGAACGCTTCCCAAGCGAGGCGTGACTCGCACGACGCGGCGATCACTCCGAGCCGTTGTGCCGCCCGCGGAACGACGGGTGCGAGCCGCACCTCGGCCGGCGAGACAACCGAAGCCGCCGAGCGCCCTCGATACTCCGCCCAGCCGGAGCCTCCACAACCGAGCCCGAGGGCAAGCCCGGTCAGAGCCAATACGAAGCGCAAACGCCCGAGCTCCCTGGACCAGCCATAACAAAATAGACGACCCCCTTGGCGCGGCCCACTGCCGCGCCAAGGGAACGCCTAGGCCTGGTCCTGGATGATGGACGGAAGGAGCTGGTCAGCCTTCTTCTTCTCCCCCTGCGCCAGCGGATCCGGCTTCGCCAGCCGCGCCACCGGCCTCGCCAGCGACACCGCCGCCGCCGCCTTCACCAGCGCCGCCGGCCTCGCCGCCAGCACCGGCGCCGCCACCTTCGCCAGCGCCACCGGCCTCACCGGCCACACCAGCGCCGCCACCTTCGCCAGCGCCACCGGCCTCGCCAGCGACACCGCCGCCGCCGGCCTCGCCATCGCCGCCGCCGGCATCGCCGCCGGAGCCGCCTTCACCAGCCGTGCCGCCCGTGTCGCCACTGCCGCCGGCGCCAGCGTCGCCAGTCGTGCCACCGGTCGTGGTGCCGGCCGTGCCGCCACTGCCGCCCTTGCCGCCGCTGCCACCCTTGCCACCGGATCCACCAGTGGCGCCGGCAGAGCCGCCCTGGGGAGTCGACGTGTCGTCTCCGTCGTCGTCGCCGCAGCCCGCGACCAGCAGGCCCGCGCTCAGCGCGGTGACGGCAAACAAGCTAGTTAGCCTCTTCATAATCCCGTTTCCTCCGAATCACCTAGGTCCTGCGTGGAGCCTTCTGGCACCGGGCGCGCCTTGAAGCACGCAGCGTGCCAGTTCGTCTTCATCAAGGCCCAGTGCCGTTTATCAGTGCGTAATTGCTCAGCTTATTGGCCACGACCCGGACACGGCGTCCCAGGGGGAGCCAGGGCAAGCCGGACTCCGATGTCATAGCCGCGGCGCTTGTACGACAAACTGGTCTCGATTGGCAATCCCCGCGTCATCACTGACCGGGCAGCCTAACGACACGCCGGAGTCGGCTCAGGTCAACCAGCCGCCAAATCCCCCTCGAAACGTCCGCTTCTCCGTTCTGCCTTCGAGCCACTGCTGCGGCCGGCCTCCCGTGGCGCCTCCGAGTACGAGCGACCGTTTTCGGCATTTTCGAAGCACGTGCTCGATCGCCGTGCCGGGCGCCGAAACGACTCCTCCCCTTCCGTCCAAGCGCGCGTCTCCGGCGACGAGTGGGTCGCACGGGGGGTGGCCCGTACCCCCCGTAGGGAAACCCAACGAAAACCCAAGCCCT
>QGUH01000040.1 GCA_003242355.1 Pseudomonadota bacterium | reverse complement strand
ACAACACTTGCGCCCACACCCGATTGGGCGGGCCTGCGCGTCCTCTCGCGGTTTGAGGGCGGCCACCCGCGCCATCCCGGGGTGGACATTCGGGGAGGGGATGCCGCCGAGCTCCTGCCGCTGCTCCGGGATCGGCGCGTGCTGCTCGAGCCCGCGTTGATGCAGCTGCGGTTCGCGGACGAGGTGCTCCGACCGCGGTTCGACCTCGAGATGGTGGGCGACACGATCGTCGCCAAAGCGAGCTTCGAACGCTCGAGCGACGGGCGCCGTTTCCCGCTCACCAGCGGCGGCTGGTTCGAAGGGACGCCCGGTTATCACGTCGATACGACGGAGGGCATCGCACGCCCGCTCGATCATCGCGTGTCGCCGGCGGCGCTGCGCCGCCTGTTGCGCAACCCGACCATCGCCGAGCCGGCCTCGGAGCTCATCAGCTTCATCACCTACGGGCTGCCCAAGGTCGCGCTCGAGATCGGCGCCGAGCTGCCGGACTTGTCCCAGGTCGCGGACGTAATCGATCTCGAGCCGCAATTCCGGATGCGCGCGAGCGGTTCCCTCACCAACGTGCAGGTCGCGCTCCGCGCGATCTACGGCGATCGCGAAGTCGAGGTCCGCGCCGACGGCATCTCGCCGCCCATCATGATCCTGCCGCCCGAGGAGGGGCAGCGTCGGGCACGTTGCATCCGCTGCGACATCGCTGCGCAGCAGGGCGCCGCGCAGCGCCTGCTCGACCTCGGCCTGAAGCCCGACGAGGCCGGCGAATACTTCGTCGCCGAGGGACAGGACGCGATCCGCTTCTGGTCGGAAGGCGTCGGCTCGTTGCCGAAGAGCTGGGATCTGTACGTGCCGGAAGAGCTCGTCGGCACGCGCGTGCGCACCAAACCGGTCGACATGACCGCGCGCGTCTCGAGCGGCGTGGACTGGCTGAGCCTCAAGATCAGCTACGAAAGCGAAGGGGTCACCGTCGACCGCGCGGAGCTCGAGCGCTGCTTGCGCGAGGGCAAGAAGTACGTGCGCCTCGCCGACAACTCGTACGCGCCGATCGATGCCGAGCGGGTGCGTGGCCTCATCGATCGGGAGATCGAGCTGCTCCAGGCCGGGAGAAACGGCAAGATCCCACTTTCGCAGGCCGGGCGCGTGCAGGAGCTGCTCCAGCAGGCAGCCTCCTCCCACGTCGCCGCGAGCGCCAAGCAGCTGTTCCAGAAGCTCGCGTCCATCGAGGAGATCAAGGCCGCCAAGAAACCGAAAGGGCTCAAGGCAACCCTGCGCCCCTACCAGGAGCAGGGGCTCTCCTGGCTCACGTTCCTGCACGAGATCGGCTCGGGCGGCGTGCTCGCCGACGACATGGGTCTCGGCAAGACGATCCAGACGATCGCGCTGCTCCTCGCCGTGAAGAACGAGAAGAAGGACAAGGCGCTCAAGGCACTGATCGTGGCGCCCACCAGCGTGGTCAGCAACTGGGTGCGCGAGATCGAGCGCTTCGCCCCTTCCCTCACCACCGCCCTCTGGCACGGCGCCGGCCGCAAGGAGCAGCTCGACGAAATCGACGACGCGAACGTCATCATCACGAGCTATGCGCTGCTCCGGCGCGACATCGACTTCTTGAAGAAGCTGCGACTCGACTACGCCATTTTGGACGAGGCGCAGAACATCAAGAACCCGCTGAGCGCCACGGCCCAGGCCGCCAAAGAGCTCAACGCCGACCGGCGGCTCGCGCTCACCGGTACGCCGATCGAAAATCGCCTGAGCGAGATTTGGTCGATCTTCGATTTCGTGAGCCCTGGTCTGCTCGGCACGCTCCAGAAGTTCGAGGAGAAGTACGCGCGGCCGATCGATCAGGGTGATTCGAAGACGGCGGCACGCCTCCGCGCGACCATCCACCCCTTCATCCTCCGCCGAACGAAGACGGAAGTCGCGAAGGATCTCCCGCCGAAGCTCGAGGTCGACAAGATCGTCGATCTTACGCCCGACCAGCGCGCGATTTACCTCCAGGTCCTGCGCGAGGTGCGCGCCACGGTGCTCGGCGAGGTCGACCGCGTGGGCATCGCGAAGAGCCAGCTCCACATCCTCTCCGGCCTCACCAAGCTGCGGCAGGCGGCGTGTGATCCGCGCTTGCTCGGGCTCCCTCGCCAGTTCGACGACGAGGACAGCGGCAAGCTGATGGCCTTGCGCGAGCTCATCGACGAGGTCCAGTCGGGCGGGCACAAGGTGCTCGTGTTCAGCCAGTTCGTCTCGATGCTGAAGCTCATCCGCGACGCGCTCGACGACGACAAGGTCCGCTACGAATACCTCGACGGGAGCACGACGGACCGCGCCGAGCGCGTCGAGCGCTTCCAGACCGATCCGACGATCCCCGTGTTCTTGATCAGCCTCAAGGCGGGCGGCTCCGGCTTGAACCTCACGGCCGCCGACACGGTCATCCACTTCGATCCCTGGTGGAACCCCGCGGTCGAAGACCAGGCTTCGGATCGCGCGCACCGAATCGGGCAGAAGCGGGTCGTCACCGTGTATCGCTTGGTGGCGGCGGGCACCATCGAGGAGAAGATCCTCGAGCTGAAGCAGAAGAAGAAGGATCTCGTCTCGGCGGTGCTCAGCGAGGACACGGGCGGCGCGAAGACCCTGTCGCGCGAGGATCTCGACGAGCTGTTCCGAATCGATTGAGACGGAAGCAGGACCGTGTTGCGGGAAATCCTCACCGATCGCAGCGATGTCCTCGTACGACGCGTGGTGCTCGAGCCCGGCGAAGCGATGCCGTGGCACACGGATCCGTGTCGGCGCTTCACGGTCGTCGTGCGGGGCGAGCGGATAGCGATCGAGTTTCGCGACTCGGGGGAACGCATCACCGTCCCCGTGCATCCCGGTCTCGCCGATTGGGACGAGCCGGACCCGCGGGTCCACCGCGCCGTAAACGACGGTACGGTGCCGTACGAAGAAGTCGTCCTCTTCTTCCGCGATCCTCCCGGCTGCGATCCGCAGCCCGAACACCCGGGCTCCGCCTAGAGCGGCGCGCGCCGCGCTGGCGAAACGAAAGCCACGACGCCGATCCGTCAGCCCGATCGGCGTTTCTCGTGAGCTCGACCTTTGTCTTTAGGCGGAGGCCGGTCCCTCGCCTCTTTCCGCCGTCCTCGCGCTCGTCGCGCTCGCGCCCGCGCCGCCGTGCTGCGCCCACTCGCGTAGTTCTCTAGCCTCTGAAACATCATCAGTGAGTCGCGCTCGCGCCCGCGCCGCGGTGCCGCGCCCACTGAACGCGAGCGCGTCTTTGGTGTCTGCCGTCGACCCGATGCTCCGGTCAACGGCGCATCGAGACGTTCATCAAGAGGCCGATGCCGATGAGCGTCGTCACGATGCTCGAGCCGCCGTACGAGAAGAGCGGCAGCGTGATGCCGACGACCGGCAAGAGCCCGACGGCCATCCCGATGTTGAGCACGGAGTGCCAAAAAATCATCGAGCCGACGCCGATCGCCACCGCGGCACCGAAACGATCCTTCGACTCCGAGGCGATGTGGATCGCCCAGATCGAAAGGAAGGCATAGAGCGCGATCAGGCACACGCCGCCGACGAAGCCCCAGTCTTCCGCGAAGACGGCGAAGGGAAAGTCGGAGTACTGGTCCGGCAAGAAGCCGAACTGGTTCTGCGTCCCCTGCATGAACCCTTCCCCGAAGAGCTGCCCATTGCCGATGGCAGTCTGCGACTGCAGGGCGTGCCACCCCGTTCCGGTCTTGTCCGCTTCCGGGTCGAGGAAGCTCGTGACGCGCGCCTTCTGGTAGTCGCGGAGTACGTACTTCCACGCGAGAGGCACCGCTGCGGCGACCGTACCGGCCATGGCGAGCAGGCTGCCGCGGCGCACCTTGTTCATCGAGAGCATCGAGACCGCGATCAGCAGATAGATCACCGAGGTCCCGAGATCGGGCTGGGCCATCACCGCGGCCCAAGGAACCGCGACGATCCCGATCGCCGGCAAGAGATGTCCGATCGTTCGCGGCTCCGTGCGCGTATCGTTGTGCAAAAAACGCGCGAGCATGAGGATCAAAACGATCTTCATGAACTCGCTCGGCTGGAACGCGAAGCGTCCGATCTCGATCCAGCGCGACGAGCCGCGGATGTCCGAGCCCAGAATGAACACGAAGCCGAGCGACAGGAGCCCGCCCAGGTAGAGGAAGTTGGCCAGGCGCTCGAAGTGACGGTAGTCGATGGCCGCGACGACGATGGCGAGCAACCCGCCGACCACGACCCAGTAGATCTGCGAGACGTAGACATCGGCGAGCCGCGCGCGCTGCGCGCTATCGACGTAAACGCTCGTCGCGCTGTACAGGTTCACGAGCCCCAGCGTGACGATCACGACGGCCACCACGATGAGCGGCATGTCGACCGAGGGACCTGCCCGAAACGAGACCCGATCGGTGCGCATCAGGGAGCTCCCGGAGCCGCCTGCGCCGACAGGCGTTTCTCCTTCAACTTGATCCAGTCGCGCACGACGCGCATCGCCACGGGGACCGCGTTCTTGCCGCCGCCCCCGCCGTGCTCGACCAGCACCACGATGGCAATCTCGGGCGCTCGCGCCGGCCAGAAACCGGCGAACCACGCGTGGTCGCGGTTGAAGTACCAGACCTTCTCCGGATCCACGCCACGCGGCGTGACGTGCGTGACCTGCGCCGTGCCCGTCTTTCCGGCCATCTCGATGCCCTCGAGGCGCTCCTTGTTCGCGGTGCCTCGTCGGTCCTTGACCACCCCCTCGAGGGCTTTCTGGACGAGCCGCAGGTGCTCGGCGTCGACGTCCACCATGCGGCGCACCCGCGGCGGAAACTCCTGGACGACGGTGCCATCGCTCGTTTCGATGCTGCGCACGACCTGCGGCTGGTACAGCGTGCCGCCGTTGGCGATGGCTGCGTAGGCCAGCGCGAGCTGCAACACCGAGACGGTGGACGCGCCCTGGCCGATTGCGGACAGCAGCGTGAAGCCGCCTCGGAACGCTTCCTTGTAGCGGCGCGTGTACCAGGCCCGCGTCGGCATGCGCCCCTTCGCCTCGGGGTTGATGCCGATGCCCGTCTTGATGCCGAAGCCGTAGTCGAGGCCGATGGCAGCCAGGCGATCGATGCTGATGCGCGCGCCGAGATCGTAGAAGTACGTGTTGCACGACTGGACGATCGCGTCGTGCAGGTCCACGTGCCGGTGCACGCCGGTGCACCGGAAGAAGCGACGGCCGTACTGGTACCCTCCCCGGCAATCCACCTCGTAGTCGGGATCGATCAGGCCGTCGGCGAGCCCGGCGAGCGCCGTGAACGGCTTGAACGTCGACCCGGGCGGGTACGCGGCCGATATGTTCTTGTCGAGCATCGGCTTCAGCGGGTCGGACATCAGGCGTTTGAAAGCGTCCACCGCCGCCGCCACGCCGGCGCCCCCGGAAACCACGTTGGGGTCGAACGAGGGCTTCGAGAATGCCGCGAGGATTCGCCCCGTGCGCACGTCGATCACGCTCACGGCGCCGGCGAGCTGCCCGCGCATCGCGCGCTCGATCGACGCGACGAGGTCGATGTCGATCGTGAGCGAGATGTCTCGCCCCGGCACGGGCTCGATCCGCCGCGGCTCCTCGAGGTACTTCGCCTCGAGCGCCTCGACGTTCTCGCGGCTCAGATTGCCGCGCAGACCGCGCAGGATCTTCTTCATGCCGCGCTGCCCGCGCAGATAGCTCTCCCAGCGCCGTTCGACGCCGATCGCGCCGATACGATCGCCGGCGCGGTAGCCGCGCCCTTCGAGCCGAGCGAGCGCTTCGGCATCGACCTCGCGCATGTAGCCGAGCAGGTGCGCCGCGAGCTCGCCGTACGGGTAGTAGCGGACCGGTGTCGGCGCGACCTCGACGCCCGCGGGCTCGTGCGTCTCGAGCCAGGCCACCACGTCGCGATCGACGTCGTACTGGAGTAGCAGTTGTTGCTCGGTGCGGCGCTCCTTCTCCCCCGGCGCCCGCGGTGCGAGGGCCTCGGCGCGCACCCGACGAATCCGCTCGTCGAGCTTCTTGCGTTCCTCCTCGTCGAGCTCGAGCAGCTTCTGGAGCTTGGGCCAGGTCGTCTCGAGGTCGAGCTTGCTGGGCGTGACGTACACGGTGTACGAGGGCCGATTCGCAGCGAGCACCCGCCCGTTCGCGTCGCGGATCACGCCGCGCGTCGTGGCGAGGTACCGCTCGCGAACGATGTTCCGCCGCGCTTGGGCGCGATGCATGTCGCCCTGGACCAGCTGGAGCTGAACGAGCCGCCCAATCAGCCCGAGGAACGAGATCAGCACCACCAGCACGAGCCAGCGGTAGCGCCTGCGAAACTCGCCCACGTCCGAGCGTTGCAGGAGAAAGCTCACCACCGCCTCCCGGTCATACCGCTTCGCGGGCAGTCCGAACCGGTTGCGGCCCGGGGCGCAGGCGCTGCGCGAGCCGGAACAGGAACGGGGAACAGAGCCCCGTCGCCACTGCGTGCGGGAGAACCATGGACGAAAGCTCGACCGGACGCCGGTTGTCGGTGCCGAACACGGCGAGCAGAACGAGCACGAGGGCGCCTTCCACGATCGCGAATACGAAGCCGAGCGAGGCTCGAGTCAACCAAGTCTGGGCGGTGAGGCGCACGCCCGCAATGCGCGCAAGCCACCAGATGGCCACGGAGACGAACGTGTAGAGGCCCACCGGAGCCCCGAAAATGTCGCGCGCGTAGCCGATCGCGCAGGCGAGCGAGGCCCCCCGGGCCATCGAGGGATCGTGCACGCCGAGGAACACCACGAGCGGCAGGACGAGCCCCGGTGTGATGTAGCGCACGAGGTCCGGACCGATCAGCGCGCCGATCGGCCCCGTGAGCCGATACAGGTTGCTCTGGATGAGGAGGAGCGCGATCGCGACGGCGATATAAGCGGCGCTGCGCATCGCTGCTCACCGCTGCGCGCGGGCGCGCCTCCCGCGACCCACTTCGCAATCCTCGGAGTCGTTGAGGATGATCAGGACTTCCTCGAGCCGAGAAAAATCCACGGTCGGCTCGGCCTCGACGGTCTGATAAATGCCGAAATCGCGCGGCTCGACCTTCGTGACGCGCGCAACGGGGATCCCCTTCGGAAACCGGCAGCCCACGCCGCTCGTCACCAGGAGATCGCCCACCTCGACCTCGTCGGTGCGCCGCACGTACTCGACCCGCACGAGATACCGCGACCGATCGCCGGTGCCCCGCACGAATCCGCGCGCGCGAGTCCGCTCCACCACCACGTCCACGCCGAAGCCGCTATCGACCGCGAGCTGCACGGCGACCTTCTGCCCGGCGACGCGCTCGACCGTCCCCACCGCGCCATCGAGCGAGATGACCGGCATGTTCACGCGAACGCGCGGATTGGGCGTGTCGACCATGAGGTGCGCCACGCGGAAGTACTCCGTCGTGTCCTTGCCGATGACGACCGCGCTCACCGTTTCGTCCGCCAGCGTATCGCGCATGCCGAGCAGCCGCCGCAGACGGCGGTTCTCGGTCTCGGTGTGCTCGAGCTCGCGCAGGCGCGCACGGAGCCGCGCGTTTTCGTAGGAAAGGCGGTTATTGTCCTCTTTTACGTCGACGAGGTAGACGTACTCGCCGATCAGCGACGAAACGCCGCGCGCGAGCGCCGCCGAGGCGTACTCGAGCGGGGCTGCGACACGCAGCAGCGCTTCGTCGAGCGGCGTCAGCTCACTCGGATTTCGGATGCTGGCGCGGAGAAAGAAGAACGGTGCGGCCAGCAGAAAGACGACGAGGACGATGTCGCGGTAGCGCTTGAAGGGGCTCACGGCACGGCTCGTGCTTTCGCCCTGGCGACGGGCGGTGCGTCACCCAATCGTGACCTCCTTCAAGAGCTCGATGTGGTCGAGCGTCTTGCCGCTACCGAGCACCACGGCGCTGATCGGATCGTCGCTGACCATCACCGGAAGGCCCGTTTCTTCGCGCAAGAGCACGTCCATGTTCTTGAGGAGGGCGCCTCCCCCCGTGAGCACGACGCCCTTGTCCACGATGTCGGCGGCGAGCTCCGGCGGCGTGCGTTCGAGCGCGAGCAACACGGCCTCGACGATGGCGCTGATCGGCTCCGCGAGCGCTTCGCGGATTTCGTCCGAGTTTACGATCACGGTCTTCGGCACGCCCGCGACCATGTCTCGCCCCTTGACTTCCATCGTGAGCTGCTGCTCGGGCGGATAGGCGTTGCCGATGTTGATCTTGATGCGCTCGGCCGTTTGCTCGCCGATGGCCATGTTGTACTTGCGCTTCATGTACGCAACGATGGCCTCGTCCATCTTGTCGCCGCCGACGCGAACGCTCTGCGAGTAGACGATACCCGCGAGTGAGATAACGGCGACCTCGGTGGTTCCTCCCCCGATATCGACCACCATGTTGCCGCTCGGCTCGGTGATCGGCAGGCCCGCGCCGATCGCCGCCGCCATGGGCTCCTCGATCAAAAAGACCTCGCGGGCCCCCGCGCTCTCGGCGCTCTCCTTGACGGCGCGCTTTTCGACCTCGGTGATCCCGAAGGGAACGCAGATGATGATCCGCGGCTTCACCAGCGTGCGGCGGTGGTGCGCACGCGCGATGAAGTAACGAAGCATCGCTTCGGTAATCTCGAAATCCGCGATGACGCCGTCCCGGAGCGGGCGAATCGCCTGGATGTTGCCCGGCGTCCGCCCGAGCATGTCCTTGGCTTCACGACCGACGGCCAGGACCCGCTTTTCTCCGCGGGCGTCGCGCGAGACGGCCACGACCGAGGGTTCACAGCTCACGATCCCCTTGCCCTTCACGTAGATGAGCGTCGTGGCCGTGCCGAGATCGATTGCCAGGTCGTTCGAGAACAGGCCGTAAAGCCAATCGAAGATCATGGACCACGCTCAACAGGAGGGGACACGGACCCTGGTCCGAAGCAGGGTTCCCGAGACAGCGGGCGTCCTCGTCGGGCCCTCGGTCCTAGCACGTGCTCTCCGAGCCGCGCAACGGAAGGGAAGGCTCGCACGCGCCCGACGTGCACGCGGTCCACTATTCGTCGTCGTCGTCCCACACTTGCCAGTTGCTGCCGCCACCGCGGCGCCGCCCTTCGTCGCTTCTATCGCGACCACCGCCTTTGCCGCGCTTTTTCTTCTTCTTGCCCCTGCCCCCGTCGTCGGACCAATCGTTCTCGCTAACCGCGCGCCGGTCGGGCGCGGACCGACCGCCTTCGAAGGAGAGCGGCGGCTCGGTCGTGAAGCGCGCGTCCGATCCCCAGCCGCCACCATCCGAACGCGACCTGCCCGGTCGCTCCGACTGCCCGCCGCTGCCGCGTGGATGCGCGATGTTGACCATCAGCCGGCGACCGCGAACCTCGACGTTGCGCAACGCCGCGATCGCGGCGTTCGCCGCCTCCGCCGTCCCGAGCGTTACGAAACCGAACCCCCTGAGGCGCCCATCCGGGCCGCTCGGCAAGTGAATGCGCGCGACCGGGCCGACTCCCGTTTCGGCGAAGAGCTGCGTCAGCTCCTGCTGGGTCGTGTCGTAGGGCAAGTTGCCAACGTAGAGGGTTCGGTCCTCGCTCGGTCCTGCGGCGACCGCTGCCTCCCCACGGGGCTCCGGACGCTCCCCGCGACGCGGCGGCTCGGACGAAAACGGGCGAACGGAGATGGATCGACCCGACTGGATCGATCCATCGAGCGCCTGCCGAGCCCGGCTGGCCTCGTCGGGAGAGGCCAGTGTCACGAACCCGAACCCACGCACTCTGCCCGTTGCTCGATCACGAGGCAGGCTCACGTCGACGACCTTGCTGCCGGTTGCCTCGAATAGTTGCCGCAAAACCTCCTCGCTCACGGACTCCGCCAAGCCCGCCACGAAGAGCTTGCGTGCATCCTCGGTCGCCATGCTCGCTTTACCTTGTTGTTCTCGCGTAATCGGACCCGGTTGGCTTGGCCGACGGTTCGGGGCCCGCGTTTTCGACGATAACTGCCAGTCTATCGCGGTTCAAGCCCCCGCGTACCATCCCACACGGGCTCTGTCGGCTATCCTGTCCGGTTCCGGCCAAAATTCCAGGCGCTCCCGAGGGTGTCGGTTGGAGCGAGAGCGCGTCGGGTTCATCAGCCCCTTCCGCAGGGGTGGCACGCGCCGCCCCTCTCCACCGCTGTGAGCTCGGCGGTCCCCTCCCCGCGGGGCCCGTCCGACGCCGTTTCCCGCACCTTTTGCCGTGTTCCCAACCGTTCGTCGCGCCGGGAGGGGGACCGGCTGCTCTCCGGCGCCGGCTTCGCTTTCCGGCGCACCGGCCCCCAAGCTCGCGGCTTTCGCAACGCAGCTCGCCAGCCCGCTAGCCTCGTTCCTGGAGCGGCACGCGCCGCCCCTCCCCCCGAGGTGCATTCGACGGGCCCTCCACGCCAGCACGCTGCCCGACGCCGTTTTCCACGCGTATCGGCGCCTTCCCAACCGTCGTCGCTCGAGCTGGGCGTCGGGCCGCGAGCCTCGGAAGCGGTTCGTGACCGCACAACGGTTGAATCGGAACGCGCATTTCGTGAGACTCCCGCCCCGATGCGCGTTCGCGTCCTCGTGAATCCAATTGCCGGCAGCGGTGCCGGCTCGCGGCGCCTGCCGGCGATCCTCCACGAGCTCGAGCGCGCGGGCGCCTCTGCCGACGTCGCAGAAACGCGCGCTCCCGGGGACGCCGCTCGCTTGGTTCGGGAAGCTCACGAGCAAGGAGTGACGTGCGTCGCCGTCGTCGGCGGGGACGGCACCCTCAACGAAGCGTGTCAGGCCTTCGTCGATGCCCACGGGCAACGCGTCGAGGGTCCGGAGCTCGCCCTGATTCCAGCGGGAACGGGCGGCGATTTCCGGCGCACGTTCGGGCTCGGCACCGACGTCGAAGGAGCCGTGACGCGCCTCGTGTCGTGCCCGCCACGCCCGATCGACCTCGGAGTGGTCGAGCTCACCGCGCCCGACGGAAGCCGGATCGTCCGAGCGTTCGTGAACGTCACGAGCTTCGGGCCCGGTGGGCTCAGGGATGCCATGGTCAACGCCAGCCCCACGGGGTTGGG
>QGUH01000841.1 GCA_003242355.1 Pseudomonadota bacterium | reverse complement strand
GCGATGATCTTCGGCATGCTTCCGGTCGCGCTCGCGATTTCCGAGGGCGGCGAGGTCCGCGCGCCGATGGCCGTGTGCGTGATCGGCGGCCTCATCACCTCCACGTTGCTCACGCTCGTGATAGTCCCGGTGTTCTACACGTTCATGGAAGGGCTCACGCAGAGCCGTCTCGTGCGCTTCCTCGGTCGGGTGTTGATGGGCGACCGAGCGGCCCACGTCGCCACGGCTACTGGGAGCACGCGCTCATGAGAACCTCGTCACTCGCTTTCGTTCTCGGCCTCTTGGCGTTTCCCGTCGGGGTCTCGGCTCAGCCGGCCCAGCCTCCCGCTGCCCCGAATGCGCCTACGGCACCGCCTTCGGTGGAAACGCAGCCCGAGGCATCGGGCGCGGGCGCGGAAACCGAGCGGCCCCTCGGTCCGAAGGCGCGACCCGCACCGGACGAAACGCGGGCGGTGCTCGCCCCGGTCCCGGGGGGCCTCACGGCCGAAATCGTCGCGGAGCGGAGTCTCGCGAGCAGCCACACCGTGCGCGCCCGGCTCGCCGAGCTCGATGCGGCGCGCGCGCGGCTCGCCCAAACCACGGCGCAGTTCTTCCCGCGCCTCACGCTACGCGCTTCGTACACGCGCCTTTCACCGGTTTCCGCCGAGCTCGGGGGTGCGCTGGTCGGAGCGGGCAATCCCGGGTTGCTGTCGACCGGACCCTGCCCGGGCGGTGGCGGCGGGGAATGCGTGCTCGATGCGGCGGGGCAGCCCGTGGGCGCTGCCGAGTTCGCGATCGAGAGCTTCCCGGACAACTACGCGCTCACGGCGCAGCTCAGCGTGCCGATCTCGGACTACATCTTGCGCCTCTCGAGCGCGGCGTCGGGCGCCGCCGCGAATCGCAAGGCGGCGGAGCTGCAGGTGGACGCCGAACGCCTCAAGGTGCGCACGGACGCGCAGGCGCTGTTCTACGACTGGCTCCGGGCGCGAGCGCGCGTCGCCGTCGCCGAGAAGTCGCTCGAGCGCACGCGGGCGCGGCTCGCCGAATCGCGTCCGGCCTTCGAGCTCGGTACGATCACCCGCGCGGATCTCTTGCGCCTCGAAGCGCTCGAGGCGAGCACCGAGCAGGTCGTGCTCGAAGCGCGCTCGTACGCCGAGCTCTCGGAGTTGTCGCTGGCGCTCGCCATGGGCGATCCGGCGCCGCGCGGCTACGCCGCGGGTGAAGACATCGGGGCGACCACGCCACCGATCCAGGAGAGCTTGGAACGCTTGACGGCCGAGGCGCTCAAGACCCGTCTCGAGCTCGAGGCGCTCGAGCAAAGCGCGCGCTCGATGCGGCTCGCGGGGCAGGCCGTGCGCACCGGGGCGTTGCCGCGCATCGACGCCATGGCCGAGGTCACCTACGCGAACCCCAATCAGCGTTACTTCCCGCCGCAAGAGAAGTGGCAAGCCACCTGGTCCGCGGGGGTCGCGGCGACCTGGACCATCGGCGACGTGGCCATCCAAGGCGCCGCCGCTCGCGAGCTCAGCGCGAACGCCGAGGCCATCGTCGCGCAGCGCTCCGCCCTCGCCAACGCGATTCGCCAGGAAGTGGCGATGCACTACCTCGCGTACCAGCGTGCCGTCGGCGCGCTCGCGTCCGCGGAGCGCGGCCTCGCCGCCGCCGAGGAGGCGTATCGCGTGGCGAGCGATTTGTACCGCTACGGCAAAGCCACGACCACTCAGGTGATCGACGCCGAGGCCGATCTCCTTGCCGCGCGCCTCAACGAGCTCGACGCGCGTATCGAGCGTCGGATCGCCGAGGTTCGACTGCGCCACGCGACCGGGCGCGATCGCGACGCCCTGCGCTGAGCCATTCGGGCATCCGAGAGCGACGGCGATTGGGAACGCTCCGAGCCCCGCCTTCTGCTCGGCGCTGCCTTCGAGTGCCCGCGCGGGAACGAGACCGCCAAACGGTAGAAACACGGGCGTTCCGCCCAACCCGCAGCTCCGGCAGCTCGTTTCCCGTCTCCGAGCGCCCGCCCCCAGCTCCCGGCAGCTGCCGGAGGCCCCTGGCCGTCTTCGAGTCAGCTGCCGGCAGCTCATTCTCGAGCCACGGACCCGCCATTCGTTAGCTGCCGGGAGCTGGCCGAAGGCCCCCGGGTCCGTTCGAGCTCAGCTGCCGGCAGCCAACTTTCGAGCGACGAGCGGGTGATCGCTAGCTGCCGGGAGCTGGCCGAGAGCCCCCGGGTCCGTTCGAGCTCAGCTGCCGGCAGCCAACTTTCGAGCGACGAGCGGGTGATCGCTAGCTGCCGGGAGCTGGCCGAGAGCCCCGGAGCCGTTCGAGCTCAGCTGCCGGCAGCCAACCGTCGAGCGACGAGCGGGTGATCGCTAGCTGCCGGGAGCTGGCCGAAGGCTCCCGACCCCCTTCGAATCGGCTGCCGGCAGCAGGAACCAGGGGGGCGCCTCCACTTTCAGCTGGCGGCAGCCGACCTCGTTGGCCTTTCTCCCTCGTTTGCGACGCCACGGTGTTTGCCCTGCCGCCGCCAGGGATGCACCCGAACGCCAGGGGGAATTCAGCCGCCCGATCGCCAGGGTCATGGAGCCACCCGATCGCGGGAATCGCCAGGGTCATGGAGCCGCCTAATCGCCGGGAATCGCCGGGGTCATGGAGCCACCCGATCGCCAGGGTGATGGAGCCACCCGATCGCCAGGGTGATGGAGCCACCCGATCGCCAGGGTCATGGAGCCGCCTAATCGCCGGGAATCGCCGGGGTCATGGAGCCACCCGATC
>QGUH01000039.1 GCA_003242355.1 Pseudomonadota bacterium | reverse complement strand
GAGGCGTCCTTCGGGATGACGCGCGCGAAGCGCGAGCAGCGTCTCCCGAACGGCGGTCGGATGATGCGCGAAATCGTCGTAGACGTGGATGCCGCGCGGCGTACCGAGCAAATCCTGGCGACGCGCCACGCCGCTGAAGGTGGCGAGCGCCGCTCGAGCCTCTTCGAGCGGAACCCCGTATCCCTGCACCACGGCCGCGAGCGCCGCGACCGCGTTCTTGACGTTGTGGCGCCCCGAGAGCGTCGTCGCGAGCCGCCCGCACGCCACGCCTCCGGCGAACAGATCGAACGTCGTTCCGTCGGGAGCCATGCGCGCCGGTGCGCCCAGCCAGTGCGGCGCGATGCCCCCGGTGTCCTCCCCCTCGAGCGCGAAGTACGCGACCTCCGCCCGCGCCTCGGCCGCGACCCGGCGCACGAGCGGGTCGGCAGCGTTCGCAACGAGCAAGCCGTGCTCGGGAATGCGCGCGACGAACCCGGAGAAGGCGGCGAGATACGCGTCGAGATTCGGATAGATATCGATGTGATCGAGCTCGATCGACGTGAGGATCGCGACCTCCGGCTGGTAGTGCCAGAACTTCGGAGTCTTCTCGAAGAACGCCGTGTCGTACTCGTCGCCCTCGATCACGAACGGCGTGCGACGCCGTGCCGGCATCGGCATCGAGAGCCGCCGCGGGCCCGCCTTTCGGAAGCTGCGCGGCAAGTCCTTGGGCCGACCGCCCACGAGGTAGCCGGGCGAGAGGCCGGCTCGGTCGAGCAAGAGCGCCGAGAGCGCCGTGGTCGTCGTTTTGCCGTGCGTGCCGGCCACGACGAGCGGCGACGTTCCCTCGAGCGCGAAGCGCGCGAGCGCCCCGGCGATGTGCGTGTACGGCAAACCGCGATCGATGGCCGCGCGCGCCTCGACGTTGTCGGGGCGGCACACGTTGCCGATCACCACCATGTCGGGCACCGGCTCGAGATGCTCGGCCGAGAAGCCTTGGACACAGCGCACTCCCCACTCGACCAGGGCCGGACCCATCGGCGGGTCGAACGCGATGTCGCTGCCGGAGACCTCGTGCCCGAGCTCGCGGAGCAGCCCCGCGAGCGGCGCCATTCCCGTTCCGGAAACAGCGACTATGTGGATGTGCATCGCCGGAATATAGTACGCAGGCCCAGCCCCGCATGAAGATCATCGACAAACTCGGCAGTACTCCTGCCTTCTCGTTCGAGTTTTTCCCGCCCAAGGGCCCCGAGGGCATGGAGACCCTGTTCGAGACGGTCGCTCGGCTCCGCGCCTACGACCCGACCTTCGTGTCGGTGACGTACGGCGCCGGGGGCAGCACGCGGCGGCTCACCGTGGAGCTCGTGCAGCGCATCAAGCGCGAAGCCGGGCTCGAAACCATGGCCCACCTCACCTGCGTCGGCGCGCGGCGCGAGGACATCGCCGGAGTGTTGGACGAGCTCACGCGGGGCGGCATCGAAAACGTCATTGCGCTGCGCGGCGATCCGCCGCGCGGGCAGACGACGTTCGTGAAGCCCGAAGGCGGCTTCTCGCATGCCTCCGAGCTCATCACCTTCATCCGCGAAAAGTACGACTTCTGCATCGCCGGGGCCTGCTACCCGGAGAAGCACCCGGAGGCGCCGAGCTTCGAAGAAGATCTCGAGCACACGCTCGAGAAGGTGCGCGCCGGCGCCGACTTCTTGATCACTCAGCTCTTCTTCGAGCCGCGCGACTACTTCCGATTCGTCGAGCGCGCGCGGGCCATCGGGATCACGGTGCCCATCATTCCCGGGGTGATGCCGATCACGAACGTGTCCCAGGTCAAGCGCTTCACCGCGATGTGCGGCGCCACGATCCCGCCGCGCCTGCTCGAGAAGCTCGAAGCGCACGCCGAAGACACGGAAGCCGTACAGCGCATCGGCGTCGAGCACGCGACGTGGCAGTGCCGCGAGCTGCTCCAGGGCGGCGCTCCCGGCATTCACTTCTACACGCTGAACCGTTCGCGCGCGACCGTCGATATTCTCGATCGCCTTCGATAGAACGGCATCGACCGGCTTTCGGACGAATCGCGCTTCTTCGGGCCGGCCCGCGCCCTGTGAGTCACGGACGATCACGAACGCCGAGCCATTCGCACCGATTACGCGTGTCGTCGCTTCGCCGCCCCCGCGCGCGCGCTGCCCGACGCCGTTTCCGCGTCTTCGGGGCGTTCCCAACGTTCGTAGCTCTTAGTCGCGAACGACGACGAGCGTGCGCTCGCCGTCGGCGCGCACGGCGTGCCATCCGGAAGGAAGCTCGGGCCGCGCGAACTCGAAAACGCGGCGGGCATCCGCGGGCGAGAGCGCGAAATCGCGGCTCGCCTGCCCAACGCCGAAGCGATCGTGGAAGTAGGCACCGTACACGAGCTGCCCGGACGACAGCTCGAGCACCCACGGCAGATCGAGCACGGGGAAGCGCTCACCGGCACGCTCGGGATCGGCGCGCAGGTGCGTCACGTGTTTCGCCAGGACCTCGAACGTTCCGAAGCGCCCGTTTTCCGCTTTGCCGTCGGGCCGTGCCGTGGCGACGAGCGTCGCGAACACCGGACGCGTTCCGTCGTAGAGCACGAGCGTCCCGCTGCCGACGCTCACGTCGATCCAGCCCCGTCCCTTCCGCGCGCCCTCGGGAAAATCCTTCCGAGCGACGACGGACGTGACGTCTTTTTTTCGCCCCCAAAGCGCGTTCGTCGTCTCGAGGAACGTCGCGCCCGCCGCTTCGCGCGAACGGCCACTCAGCGGAAGCTTCGCGTGGTAATCGAGCAGGCTCACGCGCTCGGGCTCGTCGCCGAGGCGGAACGTGGCCACACCGCGTTTGACGACGAACGCCACCGCCAGCCGATCGCCGTCGGCTGCTTCCCCGGAGAGCTCGGGCAGCCGTGCCGCGCCGAGATCCGCCGCCCGCACGAAGCGACCGTTCGGCAGCAGCGCGAGCCGCTCCGGGCCTCCATCGGGCACGCGCGCCGTCCACGAGCCCACCACGGCCATCCCGGCTCCCTTCTCGAGCCTGCCGAGCGCACGCACGGCATCGCTCTGCGCCGGATCCCGTTCGAAGAGCGGCGTATCGGCCGTCGCGCGCGCGTAGGCGTAGGGTAGCGGCTCGTCGAGCGACGGTTGGATCGCCATCGCCGCGAGCGTCGGATGCCGGAGGTCGAGCGTCGCGCCCTGGTTGAGGCACACGACGCCCCGCGGATACACGGCGTAGTACCCGTCCGGGCAGTCCTTGCTCTTCGTGATCGGCTCGGCGCTGCGCGTGACCCGCGCCCCGGCGTGCAGGTAGCCAATCTCACGCGCCGTTCGGGTCGGCCGCTCGAGCACGGGCGTCACGTTCGCGATCGCGCCGAGCTTGGGGCCGTCTTCGGGCGGAGGCTCGAAGCTCAGGAGCTCGGCGTCGTCGGCGAGCTTGCCGAGCGGGGGCTCGCCTCCGTTGGTGCTGCACGACAGGAGGCAGAAGAGCGCTCCGAAGCCCAGGCGCCGCACCGAGCCGAGCCGTGCCATTCGCGAGACAAGTGCCAAAGGAGCTCTCGCCGGGCCAAGTTTTGGAGCGCTTGACCCACATCCCCGCGTCGGAGACAAATGCCCCATGCGCCGAAGCGTTTCCGGACTCAGCGCCGCGGCCACGCTCCTCGTTTCGTTGCCGCTGGCCGCCGCAGAAGACCAGTGGGATGGCGGCTACGACATCCAGGCGGAGCGCCGGTCGGGGATCGCCTTCGGGGTGACGTTGGGCAGCGGCATCGGGGTCGCCACGGGATACCCGAACGATATCGAGAAGATCGGGCAGCCTGCGTTCCGCTCCGACACCGGTCTGGCGTCCGGCGGCCACGTCACCGTCTGGCTCGGGGGAGCGCTCCGCGACTGGTTCGTCGTGGGCCTCGGCCTGCACAGCATGGGCTACGGCTCGAACGACATCGAGGCCGGGGGCGGCGCCTTCATTCTGCACATCGAAGCGTTTCCCCTCTGGTCGCTCGGCGGCCCGTTCCGCGACCTCTCGTTCTTCACCGACTTCGGCGCGGGCGGCCTCGTCATCCAGGGCGGGCCGGAGGACGCGGACGCGGGGGCGCTCTCCCTCATCAGCGGCGGCTTCTCGTTCGAAGCGGTGCGTTGGGGTCCCCTCGCCTTCGGCCCGACGCTCACGGGCACCTACGGCTACTCGCAGTCCGTAGAAGCCGGCGCCGTCTTCGTCGGAGCCCGCGGGGTCCTCTACGGCGGCCCGTAGCCGTCACGCGGGGTCCGAGCCGGGAGCGCGCGCGCTGACGATCCGCTCGTAGCCGGCGTAGTCGCGACGCCGTTGGATCTCGGTGTAGCCGTGCTCGGCCAGGAGCGCGTGCACCCGCTCGGCCTGATCGTGCCCCACCTCGAGCGCGAGCACTCCGCCGGGCGCGAGGTGCGCGCGCGCGCCGCTCACGATGCGCCGGATGATGGCGAGGCCGTCCTCGCCGCCGTCGAGCGCGAGGCGCGGCTCGAAATCGCGCACGTCGCGATCGAGCGTCGCGATCTCTTTCGCCGGGATGTACGGTGGATTCGCCGTGACGAGCTCGAAGCGAGCTTCTTTCGCGAGCGGCGCGAACAAGTCGCCGACGAGGAAGCGCATCCCGAAGAGCGCCCCGAGCCGCTCGGCGTTGTGCGCGGCGACGTCGATCGCGTCCGCCGACAGATCACTCGCAGTGATTTTCCACGTGGGCCGTTCGAGCGCGAACGTCACCGCGACGCACCCCGAGCCCGTGCACAGATCGAGCGCGCGCCCGAACAACGAGCGCTCGCGCGTGCGCTCGAGCGCCACCTCGACCAAAGTCTCCGTTTCCGGCCGCGGCACGAGCACGCGACGATCCACGACGAAGCGCCGCCCGTAGAACTCCCGCTCACCGCGAATGTACGCCACGGGCTCGCCGCGCCGACGCCGCAGGATCACTTCGCGAAAGCTACCGAGCTCGTCGGGGCGCAGCGGTCGATCCGCATCGATCACGAGTCGGACGCGATCGACACCGAGCACGTGCCCGAGCAAGAGCTCGGCTTCGAGCCGCGGTCGCGCAAGGCCACGGCGGGCGAAGTCCTCGGTCGCCCAGCGCAACACGCTGCCGATGGACCAGGTTTCGGGCACGGTCGTCATTGAGGCCTTGCCCGTTGTAAACACGGAATGGGAGCCGCGCACGGCTCGGCGCGCGCTGGATCTTCGGCCGAGGGCCGGTACCAGCGCGGTGGCGTGTAATAGAGCCGCGCCGGCGTGTCCCGCGACCAGGAAAGCGTCGGCGGCGCCCGCAGGCATCCGGGCGGCGGCACGACCCACTCTCCCGAAGTCCAGCGCCAGCGACGGCCGACCCACGCCCAGTGCCCGTCCATCCACACGCACTCGGGGCGTCCCGCGAGCCGCTCGTCGCGCTCCTCGACTTCGGCCGGCGGCGGCGGATAATCGACCTCGATGAACTGATCGGCGACGGGACGCGCCGGCTCGGCCTGCCGTGCGCAAGCCGTCACTGCGTACGCGGCAACCGCAACCAGCGCCCGCCGCATCACGCCTCCGCGAGCAGCTCGAAGAGCGGCGTCAAGCCGAGCTCTCGGAGCAACAGGTACTCGACGATCGCGAGCGAAAGGAACGGACCGAACGGCAGCCGCGCCTGCGCGAGCCCCGGCTCCGGAGGACGAAGCACCGGATCCTCCGCCATGGCGCGCTCGAGCTCCGCGCGTTCCTCGCCTTCGGCTTCGCGGAGCGCTGCTTCGGCGAGCTCGCGTTCGCGAACCACCGCTTCGGGCTCGTCGAGCTTGCCGCGCACCGCGAACACCGCGATGACCGCGAGCGTCGCCTGCACCGCGCCGGCGAAGAGCGCGAACAGCGCGCCTTCCCAGCCGAACCAGGCGCCCGCGAGCGCCGTCAGCTTCGCGTCGCCGAGCCCCATCCCCGGGTGCCCGCGCAGGCGCGCGTACACGAGATCGAACGGCACGAACACGATCACGAAGCCGAGCGCCGCGCCGAGCGCCGAGTCTGCCAACTCGAGACCGCGAAACCCGCAAGTCACGAGGCCCAGCACGAGGCCGCCGAGCGTGAGCGAGTCGGGCAGAATCATGTGCTCGAGATCGATGAGCGCGAGCGCGACCAGCGCGAGCCCGAGCGCGAAGTTCAGGCCGAACAGCCCGAGCGCGACGAGCAGGCTCGTGTCCCCGGGCAGCGTGAGCACCGACACGCGCAGCAGCGCGAGCGCGAGCAACCCGCCGGCGAGCTCGACCGCCGGATACCGCGGGGAGATCGGGGCTCCGCAGCAGCGCGCGCGGCCCCGAAGCACGAGGTAGCTCACGACCGGCACGTTGTCGCGGGCGCGAATGCGGGCGCCGCAGCTCGGGCAGGTGGAGCCCGGAAAGGCGATGTTCTGCTCGCGCGGCAGGCGGTGAATGACGACGTTCAGAAAGCTCCCCCAGACGAGCCCGAAGGGGACGCCGAATGCGTAATAGAACCAGGCGGGGAGATCTTCGAGGCGGAGCAAGGCCTTCCGCCATCTTGGCACAGCCGCTTCGAACGTTCACAAGCGGAGCGCGAGGCGTGGTCTCGGGACGGAGGGCATGCGATCCTCCCTCGCGATGGCGAAATCGGCCGAACCCACGACGTTGTCGCTCGAACGCTTCGCACCGGACGCGCGCGCCCTCATCGTCGCGGCGCAGAGCCTGGCCGACGAGCGGCGCCACGCCGAGGTGCTCCCGCTGCACCTCGTCGCGGCTGCCGTCCATCGGGACCGCAGAGTCGCGGACGTGTTCCGCCGCGCCGGAGCCGACCCCGCGGAGCTCGTGCGCGCCGCGGACCGGCTGCTCTCGGCATTGCCGCGCGCGAAGGAGCCTTCGTACCTCTCCCTGGCCATGCTCGACCTCATCGAGCGCGCCGAGCGAGAAGCAACGCGAGAACGCCGCACCGCGGTGAGCATCGGTGACGTGCTCAACGCCCTCTCCCAGGAGATCCGCGGTCCGAGCGGCGAGCTACTCTCGAGCTTCGGCATCGCGCCGGGCGCCCTGCGCGCCCACCTCGGCGCGCTCTCGACCGCTTCGGCATCCGCGCCGACGGCGCCCGCCGCCACGACGGGCAGCGACGAGCTGCTCCGCCCCGTCACGCTCGGGTTCGACGATCCGATCATCGGGCGCGAGGCGGAGCTCCAGCGCATCCTCACGATCCTCGAGCGGCGCACCAAGTGCCATCCGTTGCTCGTGGGCGAGCCCGGCGTGGGCCGTCACGCGCTCGTCGTGGCGCTCGCGCGCGCCATCGAGAGCGGCAAGGCCTCGGAGCGGCTCGGCCGAGCGCCGCTGCGCGAGCTCGACACGGGCGCGCTCACGGCCGGCACGCGCCTGCGCGGTGAAGTCGAAGAACGCTTTCGGCGCGTGCTCGCGGAGCTGCGCGAAAGCGAGCCGCCACGCATCCTCGTCGTGCGCGAGCTCGACGAGCTCGCCAGTGCCACGATGGGCTCGAACGCGCTCTTCGATACGTTGCGCGGCGCGCTCGAACGCGGCGAGCTGCGGCTCGTCGCGACCGTGACGCCCGAGGGCGAAAAGCGCATCGAGGAGCGCGAGCCCCTGTTCCTGCGTCTGCTCACGCGCTTGCCGATCGAGGAGCCCACCGCCGAGCAAACGGTCGAGATCCTGCGCGGGATTGCGCCGCGCCTCGCCGAGCACCACGGCGTGACCATCGCGGAGAACGCCCTGCGCGCCGCTGCCGACCTCGCCAAACGCTACGTCCAGGATCGCCACTTGCCGGACAGCGCGCTCGATCTCCTCGACGAAGCCGCGGCGCGCGTGCGCGTGCGCACTGCGGAGGCAAAGCCGGCGGACACGCCGCCCGTCGTCGAAAAGGAAGACGTCGCCTCGACGCTCGCCGTGTGGACCGGGATCCCGGTGCAGCGCATGCTCGAAGGCGAAGCCGAGCGCCTGCTCAAGATCGAAGATCGCCTCAAGGAGCGCGTCATCGGGCAGGACGCGGCCGTGTCGGCGGTGGCGCGCGCCGTGCGCCGTGGACGCGTGGGGCTGCGCGACCCGGGGCGCCCCATCGGCTCGTTCTTGTTCCTCGGTCCGAGCGGCGTCGGCAAGACCGAGCTCGCCAAGGCGCTGGCCGAGCTGCTCTTCGACGACGAGCACGCGCTGACCCGCCTCGACATGAGCGAGTTCATGGAGCGCCACATGGCGCAGCGCTTGCTCGGCGCGCCGCCCGGCTACGCCGACAGCGAGCAGGGCGGCTTTCTGACGGAGGCCGTGCGGCGGCGCCCGTATTCGGCGCTCTTGTTCGACGAAGTGGAGAAGGCGCACCAAGACGTCTTCAACCTGTTGCTCCAGGTGCTCGACGAAGGGCGCCTCACCGACGGGCGCGGTCGCCTCGCGGATTTCTCGAACACCGTCGTCATCCTCACCACGAACATCGGCTCCGATCGCGTGCTCGAAGCCGAGCCGCGCATCTTCGAAACCGACGTGGGCCGCGAAGCCCTGCGCGACGTTTTGCTCGACGAGCTGCGGCGCTTCTTCCGCCCCGAGCTCTTGAACCGCATCGACGAAATCCTCGTCTTCCGTCCCCTGTCTCGCGACGACCTCCTGCGCATCGCCGACCTCGAGCTCGCCAAGGTCGAGCGCCTGCTCGCCGACCGCGAAATCCACCTCGAGGTCACCGACGCCGCCAAATCCCTCCTCGTCGAGCTCGGCTACGAGCCCGCCCTCGGCGCCCGCCCCATCCGCCGCACCATCCTGCGCCACCTCCAAGATCCCCTCGCCGAAGCCCTCCTCACGGCTCGCATCCCCAACCGCTCCACCGTCCTCGTCGACCGCGACGGCGACGCCCTGAGCCTCACGCCGCGAGAGGGGAATCCGGCCGAGTGAGCATCTGCGAAATCCGACGGCGACCACGACCGCTCTTTTCGCCGAGGCGGCACACGGCCCGTCCCCGTCGAGTGAACTCAAGCGAATTCGGCGGGTCCACCCGCGCGAGGCCTACGCCGCCCCATCGGAGTCCCCACGCAGGCCCTCCGGCCCCCTTCCGTCAGCTCCCGGCAGCCAACCACCGAGGTGGTGGTCGCCCGAATCTCGGCTCCCGGGAGATAACCCAATGCCGCGGGCACCTTTCGGTAGCGCCCAGCAGCTGGATCCGGTCTACGCGCTCACTCCGTTCGGCGAGCGCGCGTGCGCGCCGAGCTCGGGGACTCGAGTCGCCTCCTGTCGGGGTTCGCCGACGACTGCCAATCGAGCTCTCGCTCGACCAACGGCGCTGCAGGCGCTCAACGTGCTCGCGTCAACGCAAGCTCGCCGAGGGGCATCCCGGATTTTACGACTTTCGGAGTTTGCTCCGTAACGGACGCAATGCGAAAGCGCGCCGTTTGATCCCCGTGAAGGACGAGGTTTCGGCTGAGCTCGATGGTCACCGAGCCCTGGGAGTCGACCGTGCCAGACCACGTGCCGCCGTCGGAGAGCTCGGCCAAAACGGTGATGCCTTCGAGCTCCGACGGATCGCCACAAGCGTGAACCGTCGGCGTGACGGTGACGCGACGCTCGGCGGGGAGCTCGGCCGTCGTTACTGTCGGTGTACGTTGCGCGTGCAGGATGGTGCCGATGAGCAGTCCGGCGCCGATTGCGAGAGTGGCGAATCCGAAGTCTTGAAAGGCGCCGGCGAGACTCGTACATCGGCTACCGTGCCTCACGTCCCCGTTGACGCCGCAACGTACCGTGTCGTCTTGATTCTGGGCGGCCACCACGAAGCCGATACCCGTCGCAAGGAACACTCCGGCTCCGACGTACCCCGCCGTGGTGTACGTGGGATTCGGCCGTGTTTCCTCGACGCGTTCGCGGCGCGTGACATGAACGGCCTCCGTCCGACACGCCTCGGTAAACGCGAGCCGGCCGTGGAGGCGGTATCCATCCTGCTTCCAGCTCGCCGCGAGGGGGACGGCGTCGGGACGAGCGAGGCGAACGTGCTTCGTGGCAGGCGTCGCGGTTTCGCGAATGCTGGTGCTCGTGATCGTGCCACTACACGCGCTCGCCCCGAGGCTCGAGACGAGCGCGACGACGACGGGCATTCGAATCCGGATCGGGAGGGCATCGAGGCTCATGCTCCCAACGGCTCGGCACGGCCCGGTGACCAGTTGCGCACGAACCGTTGCGGCGCCTCGAACGGCCGGGCGCACCTGAGCTTCCGCCGTGCGCTCGTCGTGAAATTCGCACCTCGCACGCAACGCCGAACCGAGTCGCGGGCAAAACCTCGGCCGTCCCGAACGTCGCAGGGGCGTGGCCGACCACGCGGCGCCTTCAGGCAAACTGCGCGGTCAGTAGCACGAGCGCAGCGCGGAGCAGTGTCTTCGGACAACGCGTCTCGGCGGTTTCGAGCACGCGCCTGACCGCGCTTCTCGACTCTCGTTCCGAGAATCCGAGATTGCGCAGGGCCCCAAACACGTGCTCCGCGCGTTGCCCGAGATGCGCGATCGCCAAGATCATCGCGCCACCCGGCCGTTCCGACGCGCATCAAAGCGTTGCCCGAGATGCGCGATCGCCAAGATCATCGCGCCACCCGGCCGTTCCGACGCGCATCAAAGCGTTGCCCGAGATGCGCGATCGCCAAGGTCATCGCGCCACCCCGTGGGTGGACGGAACGAGCGTGCACCTGCTCGAGCCAACGGCGCGCCCCCGCCCCGCGCAGCGCGACCCGAAATGTGATCGGATGCCCCTCGTCAGCCGTCCGTCTCGCGGTTCGGCCTCATGGTGCGCGCCGCCGGACATTGTGCGAAGCAGGTGAGCACGGTTCGTTCAGAGGACCTCCGAGAGCTTCCCGCCCACGGGGGTCGCATCCGTCATTCTCACTCTCGGCTCCCCACCGCTGCCATGCGGAACCTGGACAAAGTGGGCCGGCCTGAGCTCGCTCGGCGGCTTCGAACAGCCACTTTACCGACCGCCTGCACCAGCGACCGCCCACGTGGGTGCAACCATCGACCTCTCGACGACGCCGCGGCCCTCCCCCGAGCAATCATCTCAAGGCTTCACGGAAGACGGAGCCGGGCAGGGTTTAAGGCAAAACAAGCCCAGTAAAGG
>QGUH01000840.1 GCA_003242355.1 Pseudomonadota bacterium | reverse complement strand
CGTGCTCGCCGTGCGGGTAGGGGTGCTCCCGCGTCGTGAGGCGCTGCGCGTCCGGTCGTGCTCGCCCTTCGGGCTGCGCGCGACCGAGGCCCTCAAGGCCATGCTCGCACGCAGCGCTCTCGCTTCGCGGCGCAGGAAATCCGCCTGCCGTCTCGGCGCCGCGTGCTGCGCGTGGCCGAGGGACCTTTCGTCACGGGCGTCCCAGCGCGGCGGCGTCCCAACGCGGCGTGTCGAGCCCTCGTGACCGCCGGGTCGGAGTCACAGCATTCCGCGAGCAGCACGGTCGAGCAGCACGGTTCTTGGCTCGCGCTCCGCGCCGCTGCACAGCGTCGCGCAAGTTACGCGCCTTCGGCTCACGTCGCCAGCTCTTTCGGTCGGGGGCTCAGGATTGCGCGAGTCGCGTCGTTCCCGGGAGCTCGCTCCGTGGGCTTCTCTGTTCGCTTCACGCGTTTGGCTCGCGTGGCAACACGAGCGGTTGAAGGTCGGGCGGCGTCCACGTGGCTCGCGCCGCGGGTGACAGGAGAACCTCCCGCGACCAGAAGCGAAAGAGGAGCGACCGGTCCACCAAGGGCCCGCTGAGCAGCTCGCGGAGGCGAGCCTCGAGGCAAGCGTTCGAAGCGAAGGCACTCGGAGAGGAGGCACTCGGAGAGGAGGCACTCCGAGCGGAGGCACTCTGAGCGGAGGCACTCCGAGCGGAGGCACTCCGAGCGGAGGCACTCCGAGCGGAGGCACTCCGAGCGGAGGCACTCCGAGCGGAGGCACTCTGAGCGGAGGCACTCTGAGCGAAGGCACTCTGAGCGAAGGCACTCCGACCCGTGACGCCCGATGCAGAAACACCCGAAGTCCCGGCGCTCCCAGCAGTGCCATTCAAGAACTGATCGAGGAGTCGCACGTACGCGACCGTAATCGTCTCGTGGTAGCCGCGAGTCTCCGTGTTCGGCGTGCCGTGGCGCGCGTTCAGCGCCGTAATCCCGGCGCGCAAGCGGTCGATCGCTTCTTCGGCGCCATAGCGGTGCACGTGCCACAGCCCCACCGCGAGATGGGCCTCATGGGTCCACTCTTCCCGGGGAAGGGTGCCCGCCAGAAAGCGCGCCACCAGATCCTCGAGCCGCAATTCGGCCATCCGCGCACACTAGCACAGTCCGCACGACCGCGTCCCGAATCGCACGCCTTCACCCTCGAGTCGATCCGTCCGTGAGCACGGTGGCCGTTGCGTCACCGAATCCGGCATTCGCCGCCCGGTTGCGCCGACACCCGGGTGGAGGCGCCCTCCAGACACCGCGCCCCGATTGCACACGTCGCGGATGCCCGCGGACAGGTCTGCACTGAGCTCGCGCGTTCCGAAAAGTCCGCGCCGGTCGCGTCAGAGCTCGACGCTGTCCGAAAGGAATGCGCCATTCGCATCAGCGCTCAGTGCCCTCCGAAAGACCGAGCTGGTCGTGTCAGAGCTCGACGCTGTCCGAAAGGAATGCGCCATTCGCATCAGCGCTCAGTGCCCTCCGAAAGACCGAGCTGGTCGTGTCAGAGCTCGACGCTGTCCGAAAGGAATGCGCCATTCGCATCAGCGCTCAGTGCCCTCCGAAAAGACCGCGCCGGTCGTGTCAGAGCTCGACGCTCTACGGCAGTCCCTCGCGCAGAAACGGGCCGAGCGCGCTCCGCGACAGCACGTGATCGATCGTGTCGATCTTCCCGTCGCGCGCCGTGACGAGCTGAATCGCGAAGAAGTGCGCGCGCCCGTCGTCCGCTTTGCGATAGAAGGCGAGCGCATCCTGCCCGCTTGCCTCGATCGCGCGCACGCGGAACACCGCCGTGCGCAGCGTCTCGCAGAAGCGCCCTTCGAAGAAGCGCGCGATCGCCGCCCGGAGTGCTGCCCCTCCCACGCCAACCATCGTTCCACGGCGGCGCGCTCCCGCACCCCCGTCGGCGCCAAATCCGCGCGCCCCGCCACCCCCGCCAGGTACCCCAAGATCGCGTTCGACTCCCACAGCACGAACTCCCCATCCTCCAAAATGGGCACCTTCCCGTTCGGGTTCTTCGCCAGAATCTGCGGCGTCCGCGTCTCCCCCTTGAACACGTTCACCGTCTGCAGCGTCAACGGGACCCCCAGCTCGTACGCCAACGCCACCACCTTCTGACTATTCGGCGAAAACGGAAATTGATACAGCTTCATCGTCACGGCCTCCAACGGCCCGCCCATTCGCGAGCCCTTGCCCCCTAAGACCGGCCCTCCCTCGAAAACTGTTCGCGGCTCGCCAGTCCCACGATTTCGAAGATCCTGCGGGCCAACGGCCTCGAGCCGCACCTGGTGCGCACGTACACGGTGAGCAAAGACCCTGCCTTTGCGAAGAAGGTCAAGGATATCGTCGGTCTGTACCTTGACCCTCCCGACAACGCGATCGTGCTGAGCGTCGACGAGAAGACGCAGCTCCAAGCTCTCGAGCGTACGCAGTTGCCGTTGCCTCTGCGCCAGGGACGAGCGGCACGACACACGCACGACTACAAGCGGCACGGGGTGCTCGACCTGTACGCGGCGCTGAACGTGGCGACGGGCGAGGTCGTCCACGCCTGTGCCGAAAGCCACACTGCGGCGGATTTCCTGGGATTCATGAAGCTGGTCGCTCGCCAGAACCCGCGCCGCGAACTGCACGTCGTGATCGACAACTCGCCGACACACAGCACGCCCGAGGTGCAGGCGTGGCTCGCCAAGAACCCACATGAGCGGTGCACTAGTGCACTTTTTTACAAATATCCAACC
>QGUH01000839.1 GCA_003242355.1 Pseudomonadota bacterium | reverse complement strand
CTAATGAATTAGCGTGAACTTTTCGACGGTCAGCACATGCACGGGCACGTGCATCGGGGCCCGCCGAAGCCATCAGTCGACGCTACCGCCGAACGCTTGCGCGTACCTCATTAGCGGTGCACTAGGGTTGATCGTCGAAGAACTCAGCGAGCGTGTTGGCGGTGAGGAGGCGCGCTTCGAAGCGGCGGAGCGTGGTGGGATCGGCCGAGTCGATGCGCGAGAGAGCGTCGGGGTCGAGGGGACCGAACTTCTGCTGTACGAGGTCGGCCAAGAGCCGTCGGCGGTCCTGCTCGAGACCCATTTCAATCCCTTCCTTGATTCCTTCCTTCTTCCCCTCTTTCTTCCGCCGACGAAACACCCGTTGCTGTGGTGCACGACGATGGGAATGACCGGCGGGAGGTAATCGGGGCTTGGCGCGGCCGCCCGGCTGCGCTCCCAGATGCGGACCATGTAGCGGAGGAGTTGCAGCCCGACCCAGCGATCGGGCGGGCGGGACGACTCGGGAGGTTCGGGCACCTGCGGGCGCCGACTCCAATCGAGGAGCAGAGCGTCGTGCGCATGAACCGCGACACGCTCTACTCGTCTGCCGTGTTCGACTTGGACGCGGGGCCCGTGACGCTCACGCTGCCGGACCCGGGCAGGCGATACATGATGCTTCAGATCCTCGACGAGGATCATTACACGCACGCCAATGTGTACGCGCCGGCGCACCACGTCCTGCATCGCGACGCAATCGGCACGCGTTACGTCGCCGCGCTCGTGCGCACGATGGCGGATCCGCGCGACTCGGAAGACCTGGCCCGGGCGAGAGCGTTGCAGGATGCGATTCGGGTGGAACAACCCGGCGGGCCCGGAAAATTCGAAATTCCCGATTGGGACGCAGAGAGCCTCGCGAAGGTGCGCGCTGCGCTGGAATGCCGTGCTCCAGCGGGACTCCGATGCGGGGGGCGATGGCGTTTGCACGCGGGCGCCTCCTGCGGGGCACAAGCCCTCGCGCCTGCCGTGGGCTCTCGCGCGCGGGCGCGATGAGCGATAGAAGAGCGCTGCCATGAGCAAGCGGATCGTCGTTCGAGGGCCGATGCTCGATTCCATCGAGGTCGTCGATGAGCCGTTGCCCAGCGTCGGGCCGGATCAGGTTCGGATTCGGGTGAAGGCTGCAGGGGTCGCGTTCGGAGACGTGTTTCGTCGCAAGCTGAGCCGTCGGCCGTACACGCCGGGCTATGACGTCGTGGGCGACGTGGATGCGGTGGGCGAGGGCGTCGAAAAAACGTGGATTGGCAAGCGGGTTGCGTGCTTCATGCCGAAGCCGGGATATGGCGGGTACGCGGAGCACGTGGTGGTCGGAAAGGAGCACGTGGTTGCGATGCCGGCCGACCTGGATCCGGTGCGCGGCGTGTGCCTGGGGCTGAACTACATCACGGCGTACCAACTGCTCACGCGGACGACGAAGCCGCGCCCGGGGCAGGCAATTCTGATCCACGGTGCAGCCGGCGGCGTTGGCACGGCGCTGCTCGATCTCGCGCGGCTGCTCGAGATCAAGGCGTATGGCACGGCGTCCGCGGGCAAGCACGAGCTGGTGCAGCGTTACGGCGGCATCCCGATCGATTATCGCTCGAAAGACTTCGTCACCGAGATGCGCCGCTTCGAGCCTTCCGGGGTCGCGTGCGTGTACGATCCCATCGGCGGCAGTCACCTGGCGCGTTCGCTTCAGTGCCTCCAGCGGGGTGGGACGGTGGTCTCGTTCGGCGCTTCGGGTGCGGTCGACCAAGGCGTGGCCGCGATCGTGAAGAGCCAGCTCCGCATCGTCGCGTTGAAGCTGAAACCGGACGGCAAGAAAGTGCGCTTGTACGGCATCACCCTGAGCCGGGGCGCCAAGCCCGAGGACTGCCGCCGCGATTGGGTCACGCTCGTCCACCTGTATCGCGAGGGCAAGCTCGACCCCGTCGTGGGCGCCGTGCTCCCGCTGACGCGAGCGCGCGACGCGCACGAAATGCTCGAGCAGCGCGCGGTCACCGGCAAAATCGTGCTCGTGCCAGAGGCGTGAGTCGCGCAGCGGGCGCATCCGTCGCGGGCGCCGTGCCCGGTGTTCGCGCGGCAAGATAATAGTCGAGGGCACGGGACCCGTCCGCACGGCGAAGCGCGCCCCACGAGCCGGCGGCGGCGAAGGCCGGGCGCGCCTGCGCGAGGGGCGCTGGCCTTAGAAGTTCGGGATGTGCTGGCTGAGGTGGACAAGGAAGGTCTGAGCTTGGCGCTCGCCGAAGCGGTGACTAGCTCCGCCCTTGCCACGGAAAAGCGGATTCGCGCAGCATGGTTGTTGAAGGATCTAGCTTGCGCAGCGTCCTGGCGGAGCCTCGTGCAAACCGCGTCGGACGTCAGTGAACCGCGCGAGCTGCGCCTTACGATCCTGGATACGCTCGAGAGAATAGCGTTCGGAGGGCAGGTAGTCGCGGGGGACTTGTCGGAGCCGTCGCGCGTATTCGAGCAGGACGCGGAGCTGTTCAGGCGCTGGGTGATGGTGCTGGCCACGTTGTCCACCCCCGAGGCGATCGCGGTTCTTCGAGAACACTGTCGGAATCCGGAACGACGCAACACCGTGCTCGCGGTGATTGCGGACTACCCGAACGAATGGGTGGATGCGTTCCTCGAGGAGGTGCTGGCGCTCGACGTGCGCGACCGGGGGGCCCGGCGGGCGGCGGCCGGGAGGCGGTGCGGCAAACTGTGGACCAAACGAGACAGCGGGTGGTCCCCGCACCCCTGG
>QGUH01000838.1 GCA_003242355.1 Pseudomonadota bacterium | reverse complement strand
CCCTTCAGCTGTGCCCTCACCTCCCCGGCGGCGACCACTGCCTTTCAGCTCTTCCTCGAACCACCGGGCGGCAACGCTCAGCGCTTCCTCTACCAGCCGGCGACGCCGCCCTTCAGCCGTGGTAGGCGGCAGGGGTGTTCTGGAAAGATGCGATGAGCAAGCGGTCGCGTTGCACGGCGACGAGGACCTGAACGGCATTGGTGGCGGGATTGAGCTCGGTCCCTCCACGCGGGACCATGCCGACGACCGCGCGGAGCACGGCCACCCCCGGCGCGATCTCCCGAATCGTGCGCACCTTCGCGACGTACTCGGCCGTGGGATGATCGGCGAAGATCCGGCTCGACGTCGCTTTGATCTCGGCAGGGCCCACCATGTCGGAACCATCGAAACCGATGCTTTCGCCGTCCGGCGCGAAGAGCGCTGCAAATCCCCTCGCATCTCGACGATTCCAGGCGCTGAGAAGGTCTTCATGGAGCGCGCGGACCCTCTGCTCGATTTGCGACGTCATCCGCTTGCCCTACCCTCTCACCTTTTCGACCGCAACCCCGCCCTAGTGCACCGCTAATGAGGTACGCGCAAGCGTTCGGCGGTAGCGTCGACTGATGGCTTCGGCGGGCCCCGATGCACGTGCCCGTGCATGTGCTGACCGTCGACAAGTTCACGCTAATTCATTAGCGGTGCACTAGAGCGACAAACGGTTAGGAACGCGCCGAAATACGCGGAAGACAGCGTCGGACAGAGTGCCCGCGTGGGAAGGGCGCTCAGGGATGGGAGGACGACGCGTCGGGCATCGATGTGCTCAGGAGGACCTCCCTCACAGGGTCTCCAAGTGATGGTGCCGTTGGCGCCTCGGCCCTCCTCAGTTGCGCCGGCTTCCTTCACTGGGGCGTCGTCACGGCTCGGCGCGCTGCTCAGCCCGCGGGCAGGCGAACGACGAAGCAAGCACCACCACCGGGGCGGGGCGCGTAGGTCACGGAGCCGTGGTGAGCTTCGGCGATTTGTTTGACGAGGGAGAGGCCGAGGCCGACGCCGCCGTGGACGCCTTCGCGATGACCTGCAGGGCGGTAAAAGGGCAAAAAGACGCGTTCGCGATCGGATTCGGGGATGCCAGGGCCGCGATCGCGGACGGCGAGCTCGACGGTGTTGGCGACTCGCGAGAGCTCGACGTCGATGGGGCTCTCGGGTGCGTAGCGGGCGGCGTTTTCGAGCAGGTTCCGCACCAGGCGGCGGAGGAGGCGCGCGTCGCCCGTCACGAGAATGCCTTCCGCAACTGTAGGCCGCGCAGGATGAGGAGCAGCTTCTTCTCGGTCGCCGGTCACCACGTCGCTTTCCGCAATCGCAACGCGCACGACGGAGCGCGCGCCCCCTTCTCGGTCGCCGGTCGCCACGACGCCTTCCAGACTCGCAACCCGCGCGGCAGAGCGCGCGCCCCCTTCTCGATCGCCGGTCACCACGACGCTTTCCGGAGTCGCAACCCGCGCGGCAGAGCGCGCGCCCCCTTCTCGATCGCCGGTCACCACGACGCCTTCTGGAGGCGTTCCCTGCGCGGGATGGCATTCTCGGTTGCCTTCCGCGACGCCCTCTTGCGCAATGGCGATCCGAGCGCGATAGCGAGCCGCTTCTTCGCGAACGAGCGCGTCGAAGTCGACGGGCGCGCGGTCCATGCCGTGATCGAGGTGTGCTTCGCTGCGGGCGGCTTCGAGCACTTCCTCGACGAGGTCGTTGAGCGCGTCGATGTCGCGGTTGGCTTCGGCGATCAGGCGGCGGCGTTCTTCGGGCGCGGGCTCGTCGTTCACGAGCTCGAGGGCCACGCGCAGGCGAGCGAGGGGCGAGCGCAGCTCGTGCGAGGCGTTGGCGAGCACGCCGCGTTGTGCGGCAACGAGCCGTTCGATCCGCTCGGCGGCGCGATTGAAGCTCGCGGCGAGCACCGCGATTTCGTCGCGGCCCTCGACCGGCACGCGCCGCGAAAGCTTCCCCGTTCCCCACTGCTCGACTGCCTGCTCGAGGCTCTCGAGCCGCCGAGTCATCGCTCGCGCGACGGGGTAGCACGCGACCCCGAGGAGCACCGCGAACGCGCCCAGCATGGCCAGGCCCCGCGCGAACCGCGGTCGATGCGCCGCTCGATCGCGGGCCGCGAGCCAGTACGGGCCCTCGACGGGCAAGAGGTAGAGCACGCCGCCCGGCGCGTGCCGGAACCCTTCGCGAAAGTCGTCGAATCGCGGGAGCGGCTCGCGCGCCGCCTCGGCACGGAGCCCGTGCGCTTCGTGGTAAACGGCGACGTCGATGTCGAGCTCGTTGGCGCGTTGCTCGAGCGCCCGCTCGAACTCCGGGTCACCGGGCGAAGGCAGCGAGTGCCAGAGCGCGCGCGCCGCGATCTGCGGCAAGCGCCCCGCACCCGAGTGGCGGATCGGCGCAAAGTGCATGACGACCGCGGACACGATACCCGCGGTGAAGAGCACTGCGACGAGCGCGAGGTAGAGCTTGAGATAGAGTCGCTTCATCGAGCGCTCAGCGCTCCGCTCCGGGCGGCGTGAACACGTAGCCCACACCGCGCACCGTCTGAATCCACCGCGGCGCCTTGGGGTCGCTCTCGACCGCGGCGCGGATGCGGGAAATGTGGACGTCGATGCTCCGATCGAACGCGTCGAGCTCGTCCCCCCGCACGATCTGGAAGAGTTGCTCGCGCGAGAGCACGCGGCCAGGGCGTTCGGCCAGCGCGAGCAACTCTTCCAGATCGTGCGGGGGGACGAGCTCGACG
>QGUH01000837.1 GCA_003242355.1 Pseudomonadota bacterium | reverse complement strand
AATAACCCTAAACAAAAAGGAATTCCCCTCCGGGCTCAGGAACATTGGCGCCGGCAGGGTCCCCTCGCCTTCGCGCAGCTTCCCGGAGCCACCACCTATTACGTCGAGGAGGATCACGGCGCGCTCCCCAACAATGCGCAGGTCGGCGCAGCAGTCGTCGACCTGCTCACGAGCGGAAGCACCGAACGACTGCCGAAGACGCCGCCGCGCCGCCTCGCGCGGTCCGTTCGCCGCGTCAGCGACTCGGAGCTGCTCGAGCGCCCGGCGTTCGATGGGCGCCGCGGCGGCGAGCTCAGCTCGCGCGAGGTGCGCAACGTGGCGCGCGAGTTCATCGCGCCCGAAGCGCGGGACACGGCAGGCGCGGCCGCGGCGATCGCACCGACCGCCTCTGCCATCGCCCCCGAGGGCGCCCAGAAGGTGGAGCTCGGCTTGGCACATCCCTTCGAGGGATTGACCATCGGTCGCCGTCGTCAGCACCAAATCGAGATTTGCCTCGCCCAAGGCAGCATCGTGAGCGCTCGCGCCGAAGCGTACGTGCTCGGTGTGTACAAGGGGGTCGAGCCCGCGGGCCCGGCCTCGGCGATCGACTTGGCCATCGACGGCGCCATCAAGGACTTCGTCGCGCGACGCATGTTCTCGGCGAACGCCGGCGAGATCTTCGTGGTTCCCACGAGCGGGTATCTCGTGCACGCCTCGTCCGTGTTGCTCGCCGGCCTCGGCAGCTTCGATCAGTTCAACAGCGAAGTGCAGACGCTGGTCGCGGAGAACGTCGTGCGCACCTTCGTGCGCACGGGAGTGGACGATTTCGCGACGGTCCTCTTCGGAACGGGCTCCGGACACAGCGTCGCCGCGTCTCTGTACAATCACCTGGTCGGAACGGTCCGCGGCATTCTCGACGCCGGCCGGAGCTCGCTCCGCCGCATCACGTTCTGCGAGCTCGATCCGGAGCGCTTCGCACAGATGAAAGAGGAGTTGCTCCGGCTCGCCAGCACGCGGCTGTTCCACGACGTCGAGGTCCTGCTCGACGAAATCCAGCTCCCCCCTCCCCCGGAGCCGCCGGCGCCCGATCGCGCGGTGCTCGGCACGCGGCATCCGCAAACGTACCTGCACGTCCGTCGCGAGCCGAGCCCCGCCGGGACGTACGCGTTTCGCTCCACCGTGCTCACTGCGGGCCCGAAGGCCACCGTGATCGCCGGCGTGCAGGAGGTATCGGATGCCGCGCTGCAAAGGCACCTCACGCGCATCGCCAAGGACGAGCTCGAGTTCTCCCGCCTCGAGCAATTCGGTTCCGAGCTCGCTCGCCTCGTGCTGGCGGAGGACGTGCTCGCCGTCCTGGATCGGCTGCGCGATTGCCACCTCGTCGTCGTCCACGACGCGGCCGCCTCGCGCATTCCGTGGGAGACCGTGTGCGTCCGCAACGGCTCGAAGCCTCCCTGGTTCCCGGCGCTCGAGTGCGGTTTGAGCCGTCGGTACATCGCCGAGAACATGTCCGTCTCGAAGTGGCTCGAAGAGCGAAGGCGCGACGCCGTGCTCAACATCCTCCTCGTCACCAATCCGACGGGAGACCTGGACGGCGCCGAGCGCGAGTCCCAACGGGTCAAGCACCTGTTCCGAGCGGAACGCGCCGTGAGCATCACCGAGCTCGCCCGCGAGAAGGCCACGAAGCCCGCCCTGCTCGCGGCGTTCCGGTCCGGCGAGTTCGACGTGTTGCACTACGCCGGCCACGCGCTTTTCGACGAGAAGTCGCCGTCCTTGAGTGGAATCCTGTGCGCGAACGAGCAAGTGCTCACGGGCGCCGAGCTCGCGAGCCTTTCGCGCTTGCCGTCGCTCGTCTTCTTCAACGCCTGCGAGGCCGGCCGCGTGCGCGGTGAGCGCGCCGGCAAGAAGAAGGCGGCGCTCAGCCCCGAGCGCATCCAGGAGAACGTGGGCCTCGCCGAGGCGTTCCTGCGCGGCGGCGTGCCGAACTACATCGGTACTTACTGGCCCGTGGGAGACGCCGCTGCCGAGCGATTCTCCTCGGAGCTGTATCGCGCCTTGCTGCGCGGCGAGGCCATCGGCACCGCGCTCGGTCGCTCGCGGCGCGCGCTCTTCGAGATGAGCGCGCTCGATTGGGCCAACTACATTCTGTACGGCGCGAGCGACTTCGCGCTGAAGATCCCCTCGGGCGCGGGCTAAGAGCGACGAACGGTTGGGAAGGCGCCGAAACGGGCGGAACACGGCGTCGCGCAGAGTGTCCTCGGTGGGAGGGCCGCTCAGCCGGAGGCGTGCATTTGGCGGTAACCCGCGGGCGCGACGCCGAAGGCGCGCTTGAACGATCGGCTGAATGCGGCCTCGGAGTCGTACCCCACTTCCGCCGCAATCTCCGCCACGGATTTGCGACTGGTGCGCAGGCGCGCCGCCGCTTCCTCCAACCGACGGCGGCCGAGGTACCGCATCGGCGAGACCTTGAGATACTGCACGAACCGATCCGACAGAGCCGATCGGGAGAGCCCGACCTCCCGAGCGAGCGCCTCGAGCGTCCAGGGATGGTCGAAGCGCCGGTGCAACAGCGCGAGCGCGCGCCCGACGTACGGATCGCTGAGCCCTGCGAGCCAATCGTCGGTGCCGGGCGGTTGCCTCCGCACGTACTCGCGAATCGATTCGCCGAACAAGAGCTCCGCGAGCCGAGCTAGGCTCGCGGACGACTCCGCGCCCCCGCTCGAAAGCTCGCGCATGGCGTAGCGCATCGAGCTCTCGATGAACGACCCGAGCCGCTCCGC
>QGUH01000836.1 GCA_003242355.1 Pseudomonadota bacterium | reverse complement strand
TAGATTGTTTAAAAAGCGCGCTTTTTTGCCCTCCGGCCCTGGGTTCCGCCGGGTCGGGAAAGGCGCCTTTCGACCCTCCCCCGAACGGGGGGTTCGGGCCCCCCCCGACGTCGGTCGAGCCGCTCTCTCTCCCACCGCAGCGTCCGTTCACGACTCGGGCTCCCGAAACGCGAACGCGCCACGCCTCTCGGTCGCCCGCGTCGGCCTCGAAGCGTCCGCCGCTTCCCACGGCTTCCCACTGCCATCGATGCTGATCGCATGATCAGGTGAGGGGCGCGCCTCTACGCAACTCCAGCCGTTTTTTCAAGATTTCTGCAGGCCGCATTGTTGACAGGCCGCCCCGCAGGCTCGTAGCTTCCTGTCATCCAGTGGGAAACCGTGGGAAGAAGTGCCGCGGAGGCCCATTGGGTGGATCGATTCGATGTTCCGCGGGCAGTTCCTCCACACGATTGACGCCAAGGGGCGTGTGAGCCTGCCCGCGCGGTTCCGGGATCTGGTGCTCGCGTCCGGGGATGCGCGCGTCGTGCTCGCGCCGTTTCCGTTCGACCCGTGCGTGCGCCTGTATCCGATGCGCTCGTGGGAAGACTACGAACGCAAGATCTCGGAGCTTTCGAGTCTCGACGCGAAGGTGCTCCGGTTCAAACGGATCCTGCTGTCGGGCGCCTTCGAATGCGAAATCGATCGCCCAGGGCGCGTGCTCGTTCCCCAGAAGCTGCGCGAGCAAGCGAACCTCGAGAAGGAGGTGCTCTGGGCGGGAATGGGCGATTTCATCGAGCTCTGGTCGAACGCCAACTTCGAGCGCGCAGTCAGCATGACCGAGGACGAGGTCCACGAGCTGCGCGCTGCCATGGAGCAGCTCAGGCTATGACGAACAGCGCCCCCATGCTCGAAACCCCGCCTTCCTTCCACCACGTCTCCGTCATGGTGGAGGAGATCACGCGTGCGTTCGCCACCGCGCAGGGTGTCGTCGTCGACGCCACTGCGGGTGGCGCTGGGCACACGAGCGCGCTGCTCGCAGCGCATCCTGGAATCTCTCTGCTCGCCTTCGATCGCGATCCACGAGCCGTGGAGGCGGCCCGCCACAGGCTGCGCCCGTTCGGCGCCCGCGCGCGCGTCGAACAGGCGGTTTTCTCGGAGATCCCGGAGCGACTCGAGGCGCTCGGAATCGGTTCGCTGGGAGGCGTGCTCGCCGATCTCGGCGTGAGCTCCGAGCAGCTCGCGGACGCCGAACGGGGCATGAGCTTCCGTCTCGAAGGGCCGCTCGACATGCGCATGGATCCCACGCGCGGCGAGACGGCGCTGGAGCTCATCGCGCGCCTTTCGCAAGACGAGCTCGCCGACGTCATCTACGAGCTCGGCGAGGAGCGCGCGTCGCGCCGAATTGCTCGCTGCATCAAGCAGGCTCTCGCGAGCGGCGAGCTCGAGACGACGCTCGACCTGCGACGCGCGGTGGTCCGCGCGGTGGGGCCGCGGCGCATCGGCGGCGTGGATCCGGCGACGCGCACGTTCCAGGCGCTGCGTATGAAGGTGAACGGCGAGCTCGAGGAGCTGCGCAGTCTGCTCGCCTTCGCGCGCGTGCGGCTCGCACCCGGCGGCATCGCGGCGATCATCAGCTTTCACTCGCTCGAGGACCGGCTGGTGAAGCGCGAGTTTTCCCAGCGCGATCTGTGGGAGCGGATCACGCCGAAGCCGCTCACGGCGAGCGCGGAGGAGCTCGAGCGCAATCCGCGCTCGCGCAGCGCCAAGCTGCGCGTTGCGCGCCGCCGCGCTCCGGTGCGGCCCGAGGGCGCGGATGCGACCTGAGCGCACGTTCCTCGTGCTCTGGACGCTGGCCGTGGTGGCCACGACGGCCGCGTTCGTCCTGTACCTCGCCCTGCGCGTGCGCGCCGTGGAGCTCGGGTACGAGCTCGGTCGCGCACACGCACAGCTCGAGCGCTTGCGCGAAGTGCGCCACGTGCTCGAGGTCGAGCTCGGTAGCTACAAGACGCCGGAGCGCATCGACTTCGTCGCGCGCACGCTGCTCGGCATGAGCGAGCCGACGCCCGATCGCATTCGCAACGCGGGCAAGCTGCCGCGCACCGATGCGGCGTCGGCCGCGGGCAACGCCGCGTCGAGCGCCGAAGCGCCGAAGGAGAAGCGCCCGTGAAGCAGAAGCGCGCGCCGCGACGAGAGCAGCCCGAGATCGTGGACGACGGCGCCCGAAGGCGCTGGGTGCGTCTGCGCATGGGCTTGCTTTCGGGCGTGCTCGCGCTCGGCCTCGGATTCGTCGTTTCGTCGGCGTACACGATCATGGTGGAGGACGGGGCGCGGTGGCGCGAACTCGCCGAGGCGCAGCGCAAACGCCGCCTGCACGTCACTCCCAAGCGCGGCACCATCTACGATCGCGGCGGGCAGGCGCTCGCCGAGCGCGTCGAGGCGGCGCTCGCGAGCCTCGATGCCGCCGGGCTCTTGCGGGGCGTTCCTCCGCAAGAGATTCCGGTCGTCGCGCGCGAGGCCGCGAATCGCATCGCCGCCGTGCTCGGTCTCGATCCGGCGCAGGTCGAGCGGCGCATCCTCGCGCGCCGCCGCTTCGCCTGGCTCAAGCGGCAGATCACCGTCGAAGAGGCCGAGCGCATCCGCGAGCTCTCGTCGGAGACGCATGGCTTGCGCATCCGCGGGCTCCACGTCGAGGGCGAAGGCCGACGCTACTATCCGCGGCGCGAGCTCGCAGGGCCCTTGCTCGGCTTCGTCGCGCCCGACGGCGAAGGGAAGGACGGCCTCGAG
>QGUH01000835.1 GCA_003242355.1 Pseudomonadota bacterium | reverse complement strand
CGGGGGCGGTTCCCGACCGGTTACCCGGGGGCACCCGGTCGCCATCCGGGTACGGGAGCACTTTGGGTACGAACGGGGCCGGGGGCCCCGCGGGCTCGGCGAGCGCCAAGCCGGGAGGGGAGGGCGGGGGCAGCGGCGTGCGAGCCGGGCTCGACGGTGGCGTCACTCTCGCCGGTGGAGTCATCGGCGAAGGCGCCGAGCCCGCCGGCGGCATGGGCGGCGCCGGACGAGTCGGAGGTGGCGCTACTGGCTGCGGGGTGGGACGTGCCGGCGCGGCGCCGCGTGCGCCCGGCTCTTCCGGCAACGGAAAGCCGCCGCTCGCCTGAGCGAGCGCCCGGGAAGGAACGGCCAACACGGCACAGGCGGCCGCCGTGGTCACGAGTCGTCCTGCACACCGCCCGAGCACGTCGGCACGGTACCCGACGCGAAGCATTTCGGCAACAGCCCGGACGCCGAGACAACGAGCCGTGAGCGGTGTCGTCTTCAGAGCCCCACCCACTCGGCCGCGTTCACGATCTCACCCTTCACGCGGATCTCGAAGTAGACGAGCGCGCCGCGATCCGACGCGCCCACGGTGCCGAGCCTCGTGCCGGTCTCGATCTCGTCACCGACCGCGACATCGATGGATCCGAGGTTCGCGCTCACCGTGTAATGCCCGTCACCGTGATCCAGGATCACGGTGCGCCCGTATTCGGCGTACGTGTCGGCGAAGGCCACGCGGCCCGCATGCACTGCGCGCACCGCCGTGCCCGGCGCCGCGGTGAGCTCGAGGCCGTTCGCTCGGGAGGAGCCGCGGCTGGCGCGTCGCACTTCGGTTCTCCCCGCCACGGGAAGCGGCAAACGACCGCGGCGCGCCGCGAATCGCTCGAACGATCCGCCGGGCGGGCTCTGCCCGCCGTACACGGCGGTGTGATCACTCGGTCGACTCGACAGGAAGGCCCGCTCGAAGGCGCGCTCGCGCTCTTCGGCCGTGCGCTGGAAGGTTTCCTCGCGCAGGCGCGCCTGGTGCTCGGATTCGAGCGGCGCGCGCCGCGCGCGGAGCTTGGAGAGGCGTTCGCCGAGCCGCACCTGCTCGCGCCGAGCGTTCGATCGAACCGCGAGGTCGGCCGCGAGGCCTCGGCGCAGGCGCTCGAGACGAACGGCGTGCTCGATGAGCTCTTCGAAGCCGGCGCCCGCAGGGAGCAGGCCTGCTCGTGCGAGGCGAACGTAGGCGCGTCCCCGCGCCAGCACGCGCGCGTCGGCTTCCTTCTCCCGGTGTTGGAGCTCTTCCAGGCGGCGCGACGTTGCCAGGATCTCGCCATCGAGCTCGCGCAAGAGCCGCTCGAGCTCTGCGGCGTTCGCGGCAGCTCCCGCCTGCGCGCGATCCGGCTCCGGAGCGGGAGCGGCCGCGCTCACGCCGGCGATGGCGAGCAGAAAAACGAGCGCGCGCCGCATCACACCTCCAGCAGCTTGCGCAGGCCGATGCGCGCCGAGGCCGCGCCGAGGAGCGAGCCCAACACGAGCAATCCGACGGCCGCATACCAGGGCAGAAACCGCGGCTCGAGGCCGAGCATCGTAAAGAGCGCCGGGTCGGCTTCGGCGCGGACGATCGCGAACAGGAGCCCGAGCAGCCCGAGCGCGAGCACGCTTCCCATCGCGCCCTGGGCCGCGCCCTCGAGCACGAACGGGCGCCTGACGTAGGCGTCGGTTGCGCCCACGAGCTTCAGCACCTCGACCTCGATGCGCCGCCGCTCCAAGCTGAGCCGCAGCGTCGACGAGACTACGCTCATCACCGCGGCGAGCACCACCACGGCGAGCAAGAGCGCCGCTGCGACGCCCGCGGAGAGCAGCGCGCGGAGTCGTTCGCTCCACGCCTCGTACGTTTCGACGCTTTCCACGGCGGGCAACAGACCGAGTTGTTGTTTCAGCTCCGCGATGCGCTGCGCGGTGATCCCCGGCTCGAGCTCGAGCTCGAGGGACGCCGGGAAGGCTTCGAGCGGCAGCGCATCGAGCAATGGATCGCGGCCGCTGCCCGCGAGCTCCGCGCGCGCCTGCTCACTCGAGACGTGGCGGACCCTCACGACGCCTGGGGTTCGTCGGAGCGCCTGCTCGAGCGCGGTGATCTGAGCGGCCGGCGTGTCCGTGCGCAGGAACACCGAGGCTCGCCCGGTGTCGCCCCAGCGCTCGTACAGCAACTTGACGTTCACGACCACGAGCAACGCTGCTGCGAGGCACACGAAGGCCACCGCGACGGAGAACACGCCGAGCGCGTAGAGGCGCGCGTCGCTCTTGGCACCGCGGAAAGCGCGCTCGAGCGGCGTCATCTCAGGCGACCGGAATGCGCGGAGGCACGCTCGTCTCCTCCGAGAGACCCTGGCGCACGTCGTGCGCCCGCCCTTCGTCGAGCACCACCACGCGCCGCGGGCGCACGTCGAGCAGCGAACGATCGTGGGTCGCGAACAGCACCGTCACGCCCGTCGCGTGGATGTCCTCGATGAGTCCGAGAATGTCGATGGCGAGCACCGGATCGAGATTTCCGGTGGGCTCGTCGGCGAGCAATATCGCGGGCTCTCCGACGATGGCCCGCGCGATGGCGACCCGCTGCTGCTCCCCACCGGAGAGCTGCCGCGCCGAATCGTTGCCGCGCCCCGCGAGGCCCACGCGCTCGAGCACCTCACCGACGCGCGTTCGAATCACCCGTTGCGGCAAGCCGAGCACTTCGAGCGGAACCGCGACGTTGTCGAACACACTCCAGTTTGGCACGAGCTTGAAATCCTGGAACACTA
>QGUH01000834.1 GCA_003242355.1 Pseudomonadota bacterium | reverse complement strand
TTTTAACCCACCGGGTGTTGGGCCTCCGCCAAACGGGTTTTCTCTTTCGCCCCGGCATGCCCCAGATCGGACGGAAAGCGGAACATGGCGCGTGGCTTCTTCATCCCGATCCCCAGTCCCGGGCGGCCGCGGCGCGGAACGGTCAGCAGCAGATCCGCCACGCCGTTCAGGAAGCCGATGCTCTTGAGCCGCCGCATTTGCCGCGCACGCTGCTCGAAGGTGCCGGCTAGATGTGCGCCGTTGGGCACGGCGAATAGGCATTCGCGCGGCAACCCCCATGCGGGCAGCTGCAGCTCGGCCCAATCGATGACCTTCCGCTGCTCGAGCTCTTCGTGGAACTGCGGCCGCACGCTCCGTGCGGTGACCACGAGATCCTCGGTCATGACGCCCGAATCGTCAGACTGTCCTCGATGATCCGCGCGATCGCGCGCGACAGGAGCACCGACTCGCCGAGCAACGCGATGACGTCGTTGCCGCCCAGGCCCACGGCGCCGCTCTCCGTCATGCCGCGGGTCTTCACCGCGCACCAACCGATCGCCTGGAGCTCGCCCGACTCCGCCTGCGCAAGCAGTGTGCGCAGGCTATCGACGACCTCGTCGTTAGGCCTCGGCTTGATCTCCGTCACGTTCGCTCGCTCTCTCCCTTCGCGAAAGTCGGCACCGGACAGTCGATCGCATGGAACTCGCCATCCTTCGCTTCGCAGTAGTGGCATCGCCCGTCGGACATGCGGAAGTCGGACGCGCGGAGGCGATCACAGACCATGCGCAGCGTCTGCAGGTCCGCGTACGTGAGCTGCGATTGCTCCTTCCCGATGAGCCCGACGAGTCGGCCGAGAAACCGCCGCAGATCGAGGTTGTCGCGCTCGAGTTCGGCGAGGCGGCGCTCCGTCGCATCGATCGCATCTCGGAGATCATCGAGCATTCGGCGCTGCTGTGTTTCCACGTGGAACTCTCACGGAATCTCGGGCCCAAGCCGCCGACCCCACTCCTGACACACCGGACACGATCCGTCCGGCTCGTCTCGCGGACACGTGCAGCCTTCGGCGAGAATCGGCGAGCGCCGCGGCAATGCCGCTCGCCGCGGCGGATCCGCCGGCTCCGGTTCCGACGGCCGCGCGAGCCGATCGAGCAGCTCGAGGTACGCCGGCGAGATCCGCGCGCTCAAAAGTCGACCTCCGGGCTTTGCCGCGCCGCTCGGCCGCGCTGCGCGCGCTCGCGTCGGTAGTCCTCGGCGGAGATCCGATCGAGCGTGAAGACGCGCGAATACGGTCCGCTGAAATGCCACAGGCACTCGCCGAGCTCGCCGTTGCGGTTTTTCTCGATCTGGCACTCGAGGACGTACGGCATGTGGAACGACGGGTCGTAATACCCCTCGCGGTAGAGCAGCCCGATGATGTCAGCGGCTTCCTCAATCGCGCCCGAATCCCGAAGGTCCGCCATGCGCGGGCGCTTGTCCTCGCGACGCTCGACATCGCGGTTGAGCTGCGCGAGCGCGATGACCGGCACGCGGAGCTCCTTCGCGAGATCCTTGAGCCCGTACGCCACGTCACGCAGCTGCTCGTAGCGGTTATGCCCTTCGCCGCGAACGAGCTGGGCGTAATCGACCATCACGAGGGCGAGCTCGACGCGACTTGCGAGCGCGAGACTCTCGGCGCGGATGTGCGCGAGCGGCGGCGACGGGTATTCGTCGATCCACAGGTGCCGCCGACCGATCTTCACGATCGCCTCGCCGACGGCTGCCCACTCGTCGTCCGTGAGCATCGACGCGCGTCGCAGCCGCGCCTGATCCACCGTCGCGAGCAGCGACACGCAGCGCCGCATGAGCTGCTCTTTCGGCATCTCGGCAGAGAACACGGCGACGCCGCGGTCACGGCTCACGTGCGCCGCGATCGAGACGAGCAGTGCGGTCTTTCCCATGCCAGGGCGGCCCGCGAGCACGACGAGATCGCCCGCCTCGAGGCCGTTCGTGAGGCGATCGAAGTCGGGCAGCCCGAGCATCAGGCCGGTATCCCCGTCCCGCCGACGATCGAGATCGTCGAAGAACTCGCGTGCGAGCGTCTCGGCATCGATCAGACCGTACGCCGTCCTGGCGCGCTCGGTGAGCGCCGCGACCATCCGAGACGCATCTGCGACGAGATCCGCGGCGCTCCGCGTGCCCTGCTTGTCGACGAGCCGCACGATCTCTTCGCCCGTTCGCCGCAGCCGGCGCAGCGTGGAATAGTCCCGGACGACTGCGGCGTAGGCCTCGACGTTCTTCGGCGATACGACGCGCTCGATCAGGCTCGCGATGTAGTCGCGGCCGCCGCACTTTGCGAGCTGACCGGCGCGGTCGAGGTCCTCGAGCACGGCGATCGGCTCGATCGACTCGCCGGCGAACGCGCGTCGGGCGATCGCGGCGAACAGGATCCGGTGCTCGGGCCGGTAGAAGTCCGCGTCGGTCACTTTCCCAGCGATAAGCGCCCACGCCTGCGGCTCGAGCAGGATCGAGCCGAGCACGGCCTGCTCCGCGTCGAGCGAGTGCAGGGCTGTCGGTAAACGCTCAACGGACGCCATCGCGATGCTCCCGATTGTTGTCGAAGCCGCCCTCAATCAGCTTCGTGAAGTTCTTCGGCTCGAGCAGCCATTCGAGCCCCGGACAGAGCCAGTCGGTCTTGCGGCCCATGAGGAAATCCGACCGGCGAACACGCTCGAACAGCGCGCGCCAGTACTCGATCGAATCGGCGGGCTTGCGTTGCCGGAGGCGCTCGATGTTTCCCCGCTTGTGCTTTC
>QGUH01000038.1 GCA_003242355.1 Pseudomonadota bacterium | reverse complement strand
CCCCCCCCCCCGGCGTGCGCCCTCGCTGGCCCAGCTTCGAGCTCGGCGCGCGCGAGCGCCACGTCCCGGCCCGCGTCGGCGTCGGCGATCGGGAGCGGACGCGCTGCGGCCTTCGTGGTGCCGGCGGGGACGCGCGGCGCCGCCGTGACGTCGGGCTCGTTCAGGTGCTTGGCGACGAAGTCTTCGTAGAGCGCGCGGTTGTCGTGGAACTTGTGACAGCCCGTGTCCGCGCACGTGTCGAACCCGAGCCCTGCGTGACTCGGCCGTTCTTCGCCGATGGTTTCGTGGCAGCCCCGGCAGAAGTCGGTCGGCAGCGTCACTCCCATTTTTGCCGTGGCCTCGGGGCGGTGCTCTCTGTGACAGGTGATGCAGTAGCGAGCGTCGAGGACGGCGGTGCGTTCGGCGTTGCGCGGATCGGTGAATTTGAGCTCGGGATGCGAGTCGTGGCTCTCTTTCAGATCCGCCCCGTGGCAGCGCACGCACGCCGCCTGCATGCTCTCCCGATCCGAGAACGGCTGCGTGTGGCACTCGCCGCACGCCAGCTCGATTTGATAGTGGCCGTTCGACGTCGGCCCGGGAAGGTGAACCTTCCGCCAGGGGCCCTCGAGCGTGGAGGCGAAACCCGCGGCTGCGACGAGCATGAGCACGATTCCAAATGTCTTCACGGTCAGTTTCGATCAGACGTTCCGCCGGTGCTCGGGCGCATCGGAGCCCCTCACGCGAACACCGCTTTCACGCTCTCCAGCCGGAGACCAAGAATCGAATCGCGAAAACGATGGGACTTCCCGAAACCTGCAAAAGAACGCATTTTCGACGGACATCGGCACCAGGGCGCCGAAGAGTCACGAGCAATGGCTCCGGAGCACACGGACGAAGCCCGGACGAGCAAGAACCAGAGAACGTCGGTGAATCAGAATACGAGCGAATCAGAAGTAGTAACTCTTGAGCACGTGAATGAAGATCAGAACGGGCAAGGGCCAAAAGGCGTAATCGTGCAGGCGTCTGCCGACGGTCGCGATCCGCGCGACCGCTCCGTGTCCGATCCCGGGGGCGAGGCGGTGCGCGAGCAAGGCCGAGAGCGCACCGGTCGTCGTCGCGACCAGGAACACCACCATCAGCACCAAATCGAGATTGGTCCCGAGGCGAAACCCCGTGTGGGCGAAGAGCGCGACGAGCGCCGCCGTGCCGAGGATCCCGTGCAGCAGGCGGAAGAAGGAATACGACCCCAGGCGAAAGCGGCGCACGCGTTTGCGGACGGAGAGCAGCATCCCGAGCGTGACGAATCCGAGCAAGGTGAACCCGGTCACCTGCTTTGCCGTCGGATCGATCCACAGCACGTCGATGCCGCGCTCGGCGAAGCGCTGCGCCAACGGAACGCGCGGCACGAGCGCCGTGGCGACGGCGAGCAGCAGCGCGGCTCCGCCGAGCAACCCGAGCGCGCGTCCCGGTGCCGGCGCGCTCGCCGGCGCGCCGCAAAGCGCGGCGAGCGTCGGTCGACACGATCCGCACAGCGTTCCCGCGAGCGTCACGCGCCCGAGCGCGTCCGGCGTGGTCGCGCCCTCCGCGACGGCGCGGCGTAGCCGCCCGCAGCTTACGCCCATGCACTGACACACGACGGCCGAATCGGGCAGCACCGCGAGGCGGCTTTTCTCGTCGGACGTGCCGAGCAGGCCGGATTCCGTGAACCGTTGCAGGCTCCGTTCCGACACCTTCCGCGACTCGCCCACGAGCCGCTGCAACGCCGCGAGCTCCGCCCAAGCGCCGATCGAAATGGCGCCGAGAATCCGCCGATCGCGAACGAGCAGGCGCCGGTAGACGCCGGGCGCGCGGTACACGAGCTCGGTCGCGGTAGACTCGTGGGGATTGCCGAGAATCGTGACCTCGGTGATGTCGAGCTTGAGACGCGTGACGGCTTGCTCGGGCTCGAAGCGCCGTCGGCGGCCCACGAGGTTTTCGGCGAGAACGTCCGCCATGGCGTACCCGGGCGCGACCAGGCCGTGCGGCACGCGCCCATCGTTGGCGCAGTCGCCCACGGCGAACACGTGCGGAGCCGACGTGCACAACCGCGCATTCACCTCCACGCCCCCGTGCATCGAGCAGCGCAGACCCGCGGCGCGCGCGAGATCGTCGGCCGCGCGCGTGCCGATGGCAGCGACGACGAGCCCCGCCTCGAGCGGCGGCGCGTCTTCGAGCACGACGCGCACGCCGGACGGAGCCCGCTCGATGCGCTCGACGCGTGCACGCACGCGCACCTCGAGCCCCGCGTCGCGGAGCATGGCAAGGAGCGCCTCGGCGCCCACGGGATCGAGATTTCGCGGCAAAATTTGCGACGCCGCCTCGAGGACGACCACGCGGCAGCCGAGCCCTTGGAAGGCGCGCGCCGCTTCGATGCCGAGCAGCCCTCCGCCCAGCACCACGATGCTGCGCTCCGACGGCCCGCCGTGCTCCAGGCGCTCGAGGATGCTTCGGGCATCCTCGAGCGTGCGGTAGGCCACCAACAGGCCCGGGCCGTCAACGGGGATGTTCGGCAGGCGCGCTCGTGCGCCCGTGGCGAGCACGAGCTTGTCGTAGCGATCGGTGCGCCCGCTCTCGGTGAGGATGCGGCGCTCGCCGGTGAACACCGCGGTGACGCGTTCCGCGAGGCGCAGCTCGATCCCGTGCTCGGCGTACCACTCCGCGCGCGAAAGCAAGAGCTCGTGGGGATTGCGCCCCTTGAGCACGTCGGTCAAGTGCACGCGATCGTAGGCGGGCGTCGCTTCGTCGCCGTAAATCACCACCTCGTAGCGGTCGAGCGCGCCGAGCTCGACCAGGCGCGCGCACAGCCGATGGCCGACCATGCCGTTGCCCACGAGCACGAGCCGTTCGCGCTGCCGGGTCCGCGCCGTCGCTCGGCTCCGCGCGCGCTCGCGCAGCCACGTGCCGAGGCCGATTGCCGGAAGCTCCAGGCGCGACGTCGTGGTCATCGCGGCTCCCTTCATGCGGCCGGGCGCGCGCGCGCCCCCTCGGGCTCCTGCGCTTCGAGGAACCCGATCACTTCCTCGCGCATGGCGTAGTACTCGGGATGCTCCAGCACTTGCGCCCGAACGCGCGGGCGCGGGAACGGCAGCTCGAGCACGGCGCCGACCCGCGCGCGCGGGCCGGTGGTCATCATCACCACGCGGTCGGCGAGCAAGAGGGCCTCGTCGACGTCGTGCGTGACGAGCAGCGTGGTCGTGCGCCGCTGCTCGACCACGTCGAGCAGCACGTCTTGCAGCTCCATGCGCGTCAGCGAATCGAGCATGCCGAAGGGCTCGTCGAGCAAGAGCATCTTCGGCTCGAGCGCGAGCGCCCGGGCGATGCCGACGCGCTGCTGCATGCCGCTCGAGAGCTCACGCGGCAGCTTGTCGAAGGCCCCCGCGAGCCCGACGCGCTCGAGCACGCGCTCGGTGCGCCGCTTTCGTTCCGCCGCCGGCTCGTGACGATGAACGCGATCGACGCCGATCTCGACGTTCTCGAACGCCGTTTGCCACGGCAGGAGACACGGCGCCTGGAACACCACCGCGCGGTCCGGCCCCGGCCCGGTCACGGCGCGCCCCGCGACGACGATGTCGCCGTCCGTGAGCGGCTCGAGCCCGGCAATCATGCCGAGCACCGTCGATTTGCCGCAACCGGAATGTCCGATCAGCGCGACGAACTCGCCCGCGGTCATCCGCAGATCGAAGCCGTCTACGACGACGATGGGGCCACTGGGGCTCGGGAACTGCTTTTTGACTTTGTAAAGCTCGACGAACGCCGGCATCACGGGCTCCTCGGTTCATGGGGGCGGCACCCGCCGCCCCTCCCCGCCGAAGGGAATCCTCCGGGGCGGCTCTCCACGCGGGCACTCTCCTCGGCGATGTTTTCCGTATGGTTCGGCGCGTTCCTAACCACTCGTCGCTCCTACGAATGCAGGCGCCACCTCGGCGCCCGCCACTGCATCCGCGCCCGCTCCTTCGGGCCGCGCTCCCGCCCGCAAGCCGCTCAAGTAGCCGATCACGCGATTGCGCAGGCGCTTGAACTCGGGATCGTGGTTCACGAGCTTTCGGTCGCGCGGGCGCGGAATGCGCACCTCGAACACCGTGCCGAGCGTCGCCCGCGGCCCGGGCGTGAGCGGCACGACGCGATCGGCGAGCAAGAGCGCCTCGTCCACGTCGTTGGTGACGAGGATCACGGTGTTGTGCTCCTCTGCCCAGATGCGCTCGATCTCCCGCTGGAGCGAGCCGCGCGTGAGCGCGTCGAGCGCCGACAGCGGCTCGTCCAGCAACAAGACCTCCGGCTGCATGGCGAGCGCGCGCGCTACGGCGACGCGCTGGCGCATGCCACCCGAGAGCTCTTTCGGCTTCTTGTGCAGGGCGTGCCCGAGATTGACCATCTCGAGATAGCGCACCACGTGCGCGCGCCGGCGACTCCGCGACCAATCGGGGAACGCGCTCGCCACGGCGAGGTCCACGTTTTCGTAGGCGGAGAGCCAGGGCAGAAGCGAGTAGTTCTGGAAGACGACGCCGCGCTCGCGCCCCGGGCCGGTGATCGGCTTGCCGCGCAGGCGCACCGAGCCCCGATCCGGTCGGAGCAGCCCGGCGATCAGCGACATCAGCGTCGTCTTCCCCGAACCGGAGAAGCCGAGCACGGCGATGAACTCCCGCTCTCGAATCGACAGAGAGACGTTGGCCAGCACGGGCACCGCTCCCTTGGCGTTCGAGTATCCCTTGGTCACGTTCTCGAGCTCGAGAAAGCTCATCCTCGCCTCCTCACGCCGGAGCGCCTTGGTGGCTGACGGCCCGCTGCACGAACACCATCGCTCGGTCCAGCAAGAAACCGATCACGCCAATCGTGAACACGGCGACCATGATGCGCGCGAGCGTCGCGCTGCTGCCGTTCTGGAACATGTCCCAGACGAATTTTCCGAGCCCGGGATTCTGGGCGAGCATCTCGGCCGCGATCAGCACCATCCACCCGACGCCGAGCGAGATGCGCAGGCCGGCGAAGATGTACGGCAGCGCCGACGGGATCACGATCTTTCGCACGCGCGTCGCCCAGCCGAGGTTCAAGACGCGTGCGACGTTCAAGTGATCCTTCTCGATCGAGCCCACGCCAATCGCGGTGTTCACGAGCGTGGGCCAGAGCGAGCACAGCGCCACGGTGAGGGCCGAGCTCAGGAACGATTTCTCGAACCAGGCCTCGGCCGGATCCGTCGTGTAGAGCGCCCCGACGAGGATCATGACGATCGGCAGCCAGGCGAGCGGCGAGACCGGTTTGAAAATCTGCACCATGGGGCTCACCGCCGCGTGGAAAACGCGGCTCGACCCGCACAGAATGCCGATCGGGATGGCGAGCAGCGTCGCGACCAAGAACCCCGCGAACACCGTCTTCAAGCTGGTCGCGATCTGATCGAAGTAGGTCGGGCTCGCGCTGAACTTGCGGCGCGCCACGACGGCGGCCTGCGCTTCGAATTCTTTCGCGCGCGCCTCGAGCGCCGCGCGTTCCGCGTCCGACTTGGCCACCCCCGCCTTCGCCCGCGCGATCGCGGCGTAGCTCGCTTGTTCGGCTGCCTCGGCGTCGCGCTCGGCGACGAAGCGCCGTTCCGCGGCGCGCGTCTCCTGGTGGTCGGCGACTAGGAGCGTCCATTCGCGGAAAACGTCCGTCGGCTTCGGCAGCGACCCGTACTTGGTAACGATGCGATCGCTGACGGCCGTCCAGGCGATGAGGAACACCACGAATGCCACGAGTGGCACCCCCACCTGAAACACTGCCTTTCGCCCCATCCCCAGGGCACGCTCGAGGAGCGGCGCCACCATCGGGCGAAGCTCCGGTTTGGACGGCATGGTTCTTTCGACACTCACGACATCACCTCGTCACCCTCGGAGGCGCTCACGCCTCGTCCTTGTGCCCGATCCGATGTTTCTTCAGGTATTCGAGCGGTTTCCGTCCGTCGTACTCGATCCCGTCGATGAACTCGGAGGTCGGCGCCTTGTAGCCATCGGTGTCCCAGGGCACGTCCGCGCGATCGATGCGCCCCTCGTCCACGAGCTGGCGCGCGGCTTCTCGATAGACGTCCGGCAAGTACACCTTGCGCGCCGTCTCGTGATAGAAGGCGTCCGGCTTCGGTTCGGGGATCTGCCCCCAGCGCCGCATCTGCGTCAAAAACCAGATCGCGTCGCTGTAGAAGGGGTACGTGCAGTAATAGCGATAAAACACGTTGAAGTCCGGCATTTCGCGCTTGTCGGTCTTCTGGAAGTAGAAGTGCCCCGTCATGCTGTTGGCGATCACTTCCACGTCGGCGCCGACGTAGCTCTTGTTGGACAGAATCTTCGCGGCCTCGTGCCGATTGGCCATGCTCTCGTCGAGCCACTTCCCGGCACGAATCAGCGCTTTGACGATCGCCACGTGCGTCTTCGGGCACGACTCGGCGAACGCGCGCGTCACCCCGAACACCTTTTCTTGCTTGTTTCGATAGATGTCCAGATTCGTGACGACCGGGACGCCGATGCCTTTGGCGACCGCCTGCTGATTCCAGGGCTCGCCGACGCAGTAGCCGTGAATGGTGCCGGCCTCGAGCGTCGCCGGCATCTGTGGCGGCGGCGTCACCGAGAGCAGCACGTCGGCCCGATCGACGCCGCGCGTATCGGTCGCGGTGTAAAACCCCGGGTGAATGCCGGCGGCAGCGAGCCAGTAGCGGAGCTCGTAGTTGTGCGTGGAAACGGGGAAAACCATCCCCATGCGCAGCTGCTCGCCCTTGGCCTTGAGCTCCTTGACGATCGGAACGAGCGCGTCCGCGCGAATGGGATGCGGCGGCTTCGGGCTGTTCAGCGCCGGATCGTGCGCTTGCATCTTGCGCCAGATCGCGTTCGAGACGGTAACGGCGTTGCCGTTGAGATCCATCGTGAACGCCGTCACCACGTCCGCGCGGGTGCCGATGCCGATCGTGGCGCCGATCGGCTGCCCTGCGAGCATGTGGGCGCCGTCGAGCTCGCCCGCGATCACGCGATCGAGCAAGACCTTCCAGTTCGCCTGGGCTTCGAGCTCCACGTTCAACTTCTCGTCGCGGAAGAAGCCCTTCTCCTTGGCGATGACGAGCGGGGCGCAGTCCGTCAGCTTGATGAAACCGAGCTTCAGATCGGTTTTTTCGAGCCGAGAAGTCTCCGGCAACGCCATGGCCGCGAGCTCGGCCGAGCTCACCCCGGCGATCGACGACGCCGGTGCTTCCGACTTCTTGCAGGAAACCGCGGCGAGCGCGGCACCCGCCGCGAGCACGCCGAGCTCGCGCCGCCCGATCTTTCCGGATTTCCGACAATCGCGCTCGGCGGTCTCGGAGGGCCTCGTGTCGAAGGGATTTCGCATGGTGACCTTTCAGAATGCGAAGGGCAAATCGAGCTGAACGATGCTGTACTTCGCGTCCGCCATCGGATCGTCGAGCGGCAGCGCGTAGGTGATCGCCGGGCGGAACCAGGCTTTCTCGGCGAGCTTCACGTGAAAGCGCGGGCCGATCGCGACGGTCGTGGTGTCGCGCAAGGTGCCGGTGGTGTCGTTCTCGACTTGCGCGGGCGTGGACAGCCAGCGCTGATGGCGGAGCTCCACCGCCGCGGAGACGAACGGCGCGAAGAAGTAGCCGACGTGCACGCCCGTCGTGAAATTCGTCTTCGAGCCGTCGGGCTGCACCTCGTCGCCGCGCACGCGCGTGAGCTGGAGCACCGTCGCCTCGACTTGCACCGTGAGGCCGTGGGCCACGTAGGCGAGCCCCACGCCCGGAAACACGGTGAAGTCGTTGACGGCGAACATCGCATTGTCCATCGCCGAACGGGCGCGGATGCCGGCCTGGTTGGCCAACGCGTTCTTCGGCTCCGGCTCGTTCCCTCCCCCCGATCCGACGGGAACCGTGACACCGAGGAACAATCCGAGGCGCAATGCCGGGTCGAGCGTGAGCGCGTAGGTGACCCCGAGCACCGGATTCAAAAAGCCGAAACCCGAAGGTGGATTGGGAGCCGGCGCCACCGCGTCGGGCGGCGAATTGGACACGACGCCGACGCGCACGAGCGGCGCGATCTCGTTCGTGATCTTGTAGCTCGCGAGCAGCATCGAGGCGACGGTGGTTCCGGACTCCCCGTTCGCGGGATTCTCGTAGAACGCGAGCGCCGTGTCGGAGCGCACTACGGTTCCGGCGACCACGGGCCGCAGCTGAAACGGCAAAGAATAAGGCGGCGGCTTGGGCTTCGGCGTCTCCGGAGCCTCCATGGCTTGCGCGTGCGCGCCGTGCGCCCAGGCGATCGCGGCGACGCCGGCCAGAAGCGAAGCGATACGGGGATTACGGAAGGATCGCAGTACGGTCATGGGGTTCGGTCTTTCGGGCAGAAACGACGGAGGGACACGAATCACGAGCAACGGCTCAGTGCGTGATTGGTTTGAACGTGCTCGCCTCGGCGCGCCGCCCCCGAAGCTCGAGGTGCCGCATGAGCGCGACCACGAGCGGTCCCATCTTCGGGTGTTCCGGCACGACCTCGACCCGCACTCCGTACGCGCGCACGATGGCCTCGCAGGTGGGCCCGACGGCGGCCACCACGACGCGCTCGTCGAGCGCCCGCACGAGCTCGCGCGCGAGGCCGAGCGATTCGGCGACTTGGAGCAGATGGCGGAACTGGATCTGGCAAGTGACGGTCAGCGCGTCGACCTCGCCGCTCACGATGCTCGCGACGAGCCGCTCGAGCTCCTCCGTGTTCTCCGGCATGAGCCAGCGGTACAGCCACAGCTCCTCGAGCTGGGCTCTGCGCGCGCGCAGCGTTTCGGCCAGGGTTTCGCTGCGCTCGCCGTAATGAAGCAGAATCACGCGGCGGCCCTCCAGATCGATGCTGGAGAGCGCGTCGATGAGCTCCGCCGACGTGAAGGGATCGCGCGCGGTGAGCGTCGGCGGCACGCCGAACCCGCGAAGGGCCGCGGTGGGTTTCGGGCCACGACACACCGTGGTCAAGCGGCGCAGCGCCGCGACCAGATCCGGCCGGCGGCCGATCTGATCGGCCACCTCGAACAAGAGCGACACCGCGACACCGGTCATGAACACGACGACTTCGTGCCGGTCGCTGGCCAAATCCCCGATGAGCTTCCTCGCGAGGTCGTGCGTGAGCTCCGACTGCTCGCGCACCGCAGGCGCCGAGATCGGCACGCCACCGTGTTTTTCGACGAGCCGAGCGAGCTCCCGGCTCATGCGGGACTCGAGCAGTGCGACGCGTGGTTGTATCCGTCCAGTCATTCGTTGCGTGGGTCCTCGGGAGGCGCCGTCGTTCGCGCGCTCCAACCCGCGAGAGTGCACTCTCCGTGCCACGCGCTCTCGACGTTCGACGAACGCTGCGAATCCGCGGTCCGGGAGCGCGCGAAACGTGGTCGTTACCCGAAGGTCTCTCCCCGTTGCGACAACATCGTCGTTGAATCCGGCTCCGTTCGACGACCTTGTCGTACGCGCGTCACCACGCGCTCTCGAACGGCCGCTTTTCGAGCGTCGCGCGGACGGCAGCGACGCCCACACGATTCGACGAAATTGGGTTTCTGGTCGCGCCTGCGAGCACGCGCGACGAGATTCACTCCGCTCGAAAGCGCGCGAGCAGCGGCGGCCGCGTCTCCGTGCGCGGGCTCCCGTGACCCCAACGCGTGCCGCCCTCCGAAACGAGGCCGGAACGCCGATCGGTCGAACCGATCGGCGTTTTAGCGACGGAAACGGGTCGTGTCGATGCCGTACTTGCCGGCCTTGTAGCGCACGATGCGCTCGGTCGTGCCGAGGGCGCGCGCCGCGCGGGCGGCGTTGCCGCGCGCCGTGCGCAAGGCGTCTTGAATCATGCGGCGTTCGAGATCGGCCACGGCTTGCGCGAGCGTGAGCCGTTCGAGCGGCTTCGCGGTCACGGCGGTGCGCACGCTCTCGGGCAAATGGTGCTCTTTGAGGACGGAACCGTCACACAGCACGACGGCGCGCTCGATCACGTTCTCGAGCTCGCGCACGTTTCCCGGCCACGAGTACTCGCACAGAACGTCCAGAGCCGCGCTCGAGATCCGCGCGATGCGTCGGCGGTGCTCGGACGAGTACTTGCCGAGGAAGTACTCCGCGAGCGCGGGGATGTCCGCGCGCCGCTCGCGCAGCGGCGGCATGGTGATGACGAAAACGTTGAGGCGATAGTAGAGATCCTCGCGAAACGTCCCGTTCGCGACGGCGCGCTCGATGTCCTTGTTCGTCGCGGCGACGATGCGCACGTCCGGCCGCAACGTCTCGGTGCCGCCGAGCCGCTCGAACTCGCGGAACTGAAGCACCCGGAGGAGCTTGGCCTGCGTGGCGAGCGAGAGCTCGCCGATTTCGTCGAGAAACAGCGTGCCGCCCTGCGCGAGCTCGAAGCGCCCCTTCTTCCGCGCGTGCGCCCCCGTGAACGCGCCGCGCTCGTGCCCGAACAGCTCGGATTCGAACAACGTCTCCGGCACGGCGGCGCAGTTGACCTTCACGAACGGGTGGCGCGCGCGCGGTGAGTTGTGGTGAATGGCGTGGGCCACGAGCTCCTTGCCCGTCCCGGACTCGCCCCGGATCAGCGCGGTGGCGTTGGTGCGCGCGACCTGGCCGATCTGTTCGTAGATCTGGCGCATCGCCGCGCTCGCGCCGATCATGTTCGCGTACTCGAACGGCGTCGCGCTCGCCGATTCCCGAACCGCTTTCGTCGATTCCGTCGCCACGCGGCGCTCGGGGCTTTCGGCGTAGAGCGCCTGCGACATGAGCGACGCCACCACCTCGAGCACGCGCAGGAGCGAGCTCCAGTCCGCGCCGTGGTTGGGGAAGTACGTGGCCAGTGCCCCTGCCGGGCGTCCTGCGAGGGATACCGGAACGCAAACGAGCCCGAGCGGTGCGTGCGACCACGCCCCCGGGTCGGCGAGCTCGGCGAGCGCCATCGGCTCCTGCCGTACGACGGGCACCACGATGGGTCGCCCCGTTTCGGCCACGCGCCCCGCCACGCCGAGCCCGTACCGCGGACGCAACTGTCCAGGCGCGAACCCGAACGCCCCCCCCACTTCGAGGGGGCGCTGACCGGGATCGGGACCGAACAAAACCGACCGGGACCTTCCGAGGCACGGGTG
>QGUH01000833.1 GCA_003242355.1 Pseudomonadota bacterium | reverse complement strand
CACGCCGGCGCCTCGTCCGCGAACACCGCGTCCGGGTCCCGGCGCGCGGAGGCGATGGTCCGCGTCGCGACGCGCCCCTCGGGATCGCGCGCGTTCACCGTCACGGTGTACGTTCCGGGGCGCTCGAAGACGTGCGCCGCGACCGGTCCCTTCGCGTGATTGCGCGACAGGCCCGAGGTCGCGAACTGCCCACTCGTCGGATCGCCGAAGTCCCAGCAGTACGCGAGCTCGTGAAACGGACGTTCTGCCGCACGCGCGCTCGTGGCGCTCGCCGCATCGAAGAACACCGCGAGAGGTGCCACGCCACTCACGCGACTCGCCGAGACCTCGAGCGCGAGCTCCGCGCTCGACGCGGGCGTCGCCTCCGGAAAACACGACGCCGCCGCGCCGGGTGCGATCGGCGATTTCTCGTTGTCGGCGTCCACACCGTCCGCGTCGCCGGTCGCGCTGCCGTCGACGCCGGTCGGGGCGATTGCCCTGCCCCCCTGCGCGTTGATGGAGGGCGCGCGTTCTCCGCGCCCTCCGTTCGCAGGAGCGCCGTCCAAAGGTTCGTTCGGGCTCGCTCCCCCGGCGCTGGTGCTCGTGTCGCCGCTCGCGGGGACGCCGGCCGGCATTGCGTCGCTCGACGCGCCCCCGTGCGTGCCGCTCGTCCTCCCCCCGCTCCCCGCATCGACGGACGGCGCGGTCGCGCCGCCCGCACCGGTCGAGCTCGGTGGCGTGTCCCCCGAGCGTGATGTCCCGTGCGCCTCGCCCCCGTTCGACGGAACCGTCGGGCGGTCGCTCGTCGAGTGCGAGGTCGACTCCGCGATCTCGTCTCCGCATCCCAAGGCGACGACGGCACACACGCAATACCGGGCAAATCCCATGAATCCTCCTCGAGCTCGGGACGCACTTCGGCCTCGCGGGAACACTCGCGTTCCTCGAGCGGATCACTGGCTTTCGGTGACGCGCAAAGATGGTCACACGACCGGTGTTCTCTCCCTCAGGAGAGGCTCACCGACTCGTCGCTGGCGCGACGGCACGAAAGAGTGACTGCTTGGGCCTCGTACGGCGCCGCAACTCGTGCGGCGCACCTCCGTATGGATGATCTCGAACGGAAATTCAACGGCGTACTCGCTCACCTACACCGGAGCTCGTCACTCGACTCCCCTGCTTCTGACCGAGGTGTGACGAAATCGACGTTCGAATCGAATTCGTACAACTTCGAACCGACGGCGACGCAGCGCACAGCACGTCGCCGCACGCACGCGTTCACCGAGCGTTCGATGGCGTGCGCTTCGGTGCGTACTCGAGCGCCCCCGCGTCGGGCTCCGCGCTCCGAGAACCATCGCCGTCGATCGGGCGGGGTCGTCCGGAAAAGTCCCACGCCGTGCTCGCGCCTACGTCTGCCGCATCGATCGCGGGGCTTCCGGGCAGCGGCGAGAACGACGACCACTCGGCGGAGTGATGCTCGACGAACCGGGATTCGATCGTCACTACGTTTCCGATTTGACGCACGCGTTCGGTCGGCCCGCTCACCACGACTCCCAGTCGCGCTCCGGCGACCCAGTTGTTGTGCACTTCGAGCTCGCTCGCGGCCTCGTCCACGGTCACCAAGGTAGGTGCACCGCCGCGGCTCACGCACGTGTTGTGCACGACGGCGACGCGAATCGAGGGCGGCTCGATACCGCGCCGCCCCACGGCGATGCAGGTGTCGTCGCGCGCGCCGCGGTCGAAGACGTTGTTGCGCACCGTCACGTCTTCGCCGGAGACCTGCAACGGAATCGAGACGCGGGGCCCGGGCAAGAAGAGGTTCCGTTCGATCACGAGATCTCGCACGCGTTCGTCCGATTCCGCGTTCTGCGGCCCGATCGAGACGGTCCAGTCTTCGCCGTCGCCGCGAAAGACGTTGTCCGAGACGAGGACGCGCTCACTCACTTGCCCTCGCCCGATCCCCTCTCGATCGAAGCCCGGCGCGTGCAGCTTGATCACGTGTTTTCCGGGCGCGGCACCGCCCATCACGTTGCTCGAGATCACCGCCCGGTCCGCCCAGGTGACGCGCAACACGTGCTCGCCCGAGCTCTCGTATCGGTTGCCGAGCATGGCGATCCGTCGCGCGCCCAGAAACAACAAGGTGCCCCCTCCGCGGGAATCGCGCATCTCGCTGTCTTGCACGACGATTCGGTCCGGAATGTCTTGATTCGGGTTACCGGAGTGGATGCGGTGGTGATCGATCTTGCCCACCGACGCCATGAACGCGCTGGTCATCCCCGCCGAGCGCACGCGGAGCAACAAGAGATCGCTCGTTTTTCCGTTGATCTCCACGAGCCCCGAGCCGCGGAGCGGCCCCTCGGCGTCCAGGTCCACGATGCGGAGATCCGAGAGGAGCGGCGGCTCCCCCGAGAGCTCGAAGGCGGGCTCCGAGCACGTGATGCGCGGACGATCGCCGACGCCGAAGGCGCCCACCAGAAGCGGCCCCGGCAGATTGAGCACGAATCGACCGCCGCGGAACGCCTCTCCCCGACGCAGCAACAGCCGCCGCCCGCTCTCCACGTACGGAGCGAGCGCCGAGAGCGCGGCCCCGACGACACGCCGTGCGCCGCTCGGGCAGCCCTCGAAGCTCCCGCGCGCCGAGAGGCACACGGTCTTTTCGCCAGCGAACACGCGATCCGGATCCTCCACCCGGATCGACAGCGCTCGCGTGGCGACGCGCCCCCGGCGATCCCGTGCGCTCACGCGGACCGTGTACGTGCCCGGGTGCTCGTAGACGTGCGCTGCAATCGGCCCCT
>QGUH01000832.1 GCA_003242355.1 Pseudomonadota bacterium | reverse complement strand
ACCATTGCTCGCTCTCGTGTCGTCCCCCGCGGCTCGCCGCCTGCGGGTGGTGCGGGAGGGACAACGCGTTCCCCCGTCGGACGACCACGAAAAGCGACGGGCCCGACACGACGAATCGTGACGGGCCCGTTCGCGGGGCGGACGAGCGAGCGACGCTTCAGCTCGGCGCGGGCTTCGGGGTTCCGAAGATGCTCGCCGGGCGCTTCTTCTCGGCGCGCTCCTTGTTGCGCTTCTCCGCCCAGGTGGGGATGACGATCCGCTGACGGGGCGGGAGCTCGCGACCGGCGAGCAGCGCGTCGATCTCCTCCGCGTCGAGGGTTTCGCGCTCGAGCAGCGCCTGCGCGAGCCGATCCAGCTTGTCGCGGTTCTCCGAGATGACCCTGCGGGCGACGGCGTACTGGCTCTCGACGATCCGGCGCACTTCCTGGTCGATCTCGCGCGCCGTCTCCTCGGAGTAGTCCTCGCGCCGCGAGGTCATCTCGCGCCCGAGGAACACGCTCTCCTCGTTCTCGCCGTAGGCGACCGGGCCGAGCTTTTCGCTCATGCCGAGCTCGCAGACCATGGCGCGAGCCAGGCGCGTCGCGCGCTTGATGTCGTCCTGAGCGCCGGTCGTGATCTCGCCGAAGACGATCTCCTCCGCAACGCGTCCACCGAGCGCCATCGCCACGCGCGCGAGCGTCTGCTGGCGCGTCATGAGGTGACGATCCTCGGTGGGCAGGAACATCGTGACGCCGAGCGCGGCGCCGCGCGGGATGATGGACACCTTGTGGACGGCGTCGTTGCCCTCCACGAGCTTGCCGACGATCGTGTGCCCCGCCTCGTGCCAGGCAGCCGTTCGGCGCTCCTGGTCGCTCATGACCATCGAACGACGCTCGCTGCCCATCAGCACCTTGTCCTTGGCGAGCTCGAAATCCTCCATGGACACGGCTTCCTTGTCCTGCCGTGCGGCGAGCAAGGCCGCCTCGTTCACGAGATTCTCGAGGTCCGCCCCGACGAAGCCCGGCGTGCCGGCGGCAATCACGCTGAGGTCCACGTCCGCCGCGAGGGGCACCTTCTTCGTGTGCACGGCGAGGATGCCCTCCCGGCCGCGGATGTCGGGACGCGGGACGGTGATACGGCGATCGAAGCGACCGGGACGCAGGATGGCCGGGTCGAGCACGTCCGGGCGGTTGGTCGCGGCGATGATGATGACGCCCTCGTTCGATTCGAAGCCGTCCATCTCGACGAGCAGCTGATTGAGCGTTTGCTCGCGCTCGTCGTGACCACCGCCGAGCCCGGCGCCGCGATGGCGACCGACCGCGTCGATCTCGTCGATGAAGATGATGCACGGAGCGTGCTTTTTGCCCTGCTCGAACAAGTCGCGCACGCGGCTGGCGCCGACGCCCACGAACATCTCGACGAAGTCGGAGCCGGAGATGCTGAAGAAGGGCACCCCCGCTTCCCCGGCAATCGCCCGCGCGAGCAGCGTCTTGCCCGTTCCGGGAGGGCCCATCATGAGCACGCCCTTCGGGATGCGCCCCCCGAGGCGCTGGAACTTCTTCGGATCCTTGAGGAAGGCGATGATCTCCTCGACCTCGTCCTTGGCCTCGTCGATGCCGGCGACGTCGGCGAACGTGACCTTGTTCTGCGACTCGCTGAGCAGCCGAGCCCGGCTCTTGCCGAAGCTCATGGCCTTGCCGCCCCCTGCCTGCAGCTGCCGCATGAACAGATAGAACATCACGATCACGAACAGCATCGGCAGAAGGATGGTGAGGACGGGGGTGAGGAACGACCCGCCATCATCCTTCTGGTAGGTGACCCGCACGTTGTTCTTGATGAGCTCTTGCGCGCTCGCCTCGGGGCTCGTCTCGGGCGGCCCGACCGTGCGCCCTCGCTCCACCTGGCCCTTGGCGGCCGGATTCTTGATCACGAAGGTGTACTCGCGATCCTTGATCTCCACCTCGTCGATGTGGCGCTGGTCGCGCGGCGCCTTCACGAGAGCCATGAAGTCGCTGTAGGGAATGTCGGCTCTCTGTGGACCGTCGGCGTCGTTCAAGAAACGCCAGATCGCGAGAAACGCGAAGATGAGAACGACCCAAAGGAGCAGGGTCTTGTGCGGCTGCTTCACCCGTTTGACCTCAGAGTGTGAGTTACTGGAAGCTCGGCCTCCGAAGCATGCCACCGTTCCGTGGCAGCGTCGATGGGGCCTCCTCGAGAGAGGTTACGGTAAAGGTTACGGTCACGAAGAAATCAGGTTTCGATGGGAGCGATTCGAAGCGCACCGGTGTGAGGATCGAGCCGGATTTCCCACCCTCCGCGCAGGCGAATGCGGCCTCGCGGAGCGTCGCCAGCGAGCAGTCGGCGCAGGGCGTGCCGTTGCACCCGCCCGAGGTGCACTCGGGAACCGTCCGGGACTTCGATAAAAAGGGGCGAAACGTCCCGGAGCTCGTCGGCGAGCCCAGTGAGCTGCTCCACGATGCGGGGCGACAGCGATTCGAGCAACGGCAAGACCTCCCGACGCACGCGGACGCGCACGAATCGATGGTCTCGATTCGACGGATCCTCCGCGTACGGCACCTCGTGGCGCGCGAGGTGCGCTAGCACGTCCGTACGCCGTGCGCGAATCAAGGGACGGATCAGATCCCCGTCGCGCGCCGGCAACACGGCGAGCGCCCCCGGGCTGGCGCCGCGCAGAAGACGAATCAGAAATGTTTCGGGGCGATCGTCGGGGAGGGGCGCCGTGGCGACCCTGTCTCTTTAACAATTTTCCGACCCACCGAAACCGAACAAGATA
>QGUH01000037.1 GCA_003242355.1 Pseudomonadota bacterium | reverse complement strand
CAGGGTTCCGGCAGCGACGATGCCGGCGCGGCTGGCGATGCGCGTTCGCTCGCGCGTGCTCGCGGAAGCAGCCGCGGCGTCGGGCTCGCTCGCGTCGGGCGGGGGCGAGCGGCGGTCCCCGGCGGGCGGCGCGGGAGCGGGGGCGGTTTCGTTCACGGGCCGCTGGTCTACTCGCCGAGGGCCCACTCGTCGATGAGCGCGCCGTCCACCGTGTAGAAGCGTGAGACGAGCCGCGTGGGTGTGGCTTCGACGAGCTGGGCCCCGAAGGCGCCAGTATAGTGGACGGCGCTCCCCGGCAGGGGCTCGCCGACCGTGTAGAGGCTGCGGCCGCCGAGGCCGTTGACGATGTACGTGACGCCGTCGATCTCGAGGCGCTCGTAGTGATGGTCGTGCCCCGCGACCACGAGATCGACGCCCCATTCGGCGAACGGCCAGCGCAGGACGGGGCTCGAGCCGTGCCAGCCGGACGAATAGGGAGGGTGGTGCATCGCGACGACGTGCCAGCGCGCGCTGGAGGCTTCGAGCCGCGCTTCGAGCCAGGCGGCCTGGGCCGACGTGGCGTCGATGCCGTCCGGCTCGTTCTCGTCGCTGTCGAGCGCGAACAGGTGAACGCTGCCCCAGACCACGTCGTAGTAGCGCTCATTTCCGGGCAGCTCGAAGTAATCGAGGTACGGCGCGAGGCCCGGCGTGTACCAGTCGTGGTTGCCGGGCGCGGGGAAGAACCGGTTCGCGCGGCCGCCCGGGCCGTAGGCGCCGCGATACGGACAGATGAACGCGGCGTAGTGTTTGCCGATGTTCGTGTCGATCGTCGCGGCTTCGCCGTACGGGTAGTTGTTGTCGCCTGCGGTCACCACGAAATCCGGATCGAAGCTGCGGACGAGCGCCGCGACCGCTGCTTCGCCCGGACCGTCGTCCCCGTAGTCGCCGATGATCGCGAAACGGGTGAGCGTGTCGGCGATTTCCGGCGCCTCGCACGCGGCTTCGTCCCCGGCACCATCGCCTGGATTGAGGCGTTGATCGCCCAACCCCCCGACCGAGAAGCCGTCGCGCGCGCCGCACGACAGGGCGAGCGCCGCAAAGGTGACCACGACGGTTGGAGTTGCGCGCCCGTTCACGCGCACTGAGTAACACAGGGCCGGAGGGCCGCGACATCGACCCCAGCCGCACGCCCAACCAGTGCGTTTCGCAACGCGACGCCCGCGCGCTCCGCCCTAGCGCGGACGAAGGGCCGTCGTTTCGGCCGCGGTTCTGTACCCGCGGTCATTCTGGCGAGGCACTCGATCCCCGGAAGGCACTTGCGTGGGCGCGGGTGGCCCTTCCGTGAGCTCGCGCGGGGGCTCGGGTTCGTTGCGCCGCGAGGCGCGCGGTTCGCGTCTCGGAGTGATATAGGCATCGCGTGCGCCCAACACCCATTCACAGGGCGTACGTGCCGGCGTATCGTCGCCGCCGCTCGAATCCTCTGGAAAAACGATGCTCGCTTCGTTGCCCTACGGGGTTTCCCGTTTCGCGTTCGTCTGTGGCGCGCTGCTCCTCGCAACCCATGCCGGCGCACAAACGCCAGAACCGCCAGAGTCTCCGCCGAGCGACCCCGCCTCCGGGGCTCTCGCTCCGGAGGGCGAACGGGCCGAGCAGGGTGGGAGCGGCGAGAAGATCGACGCAGGGGAGGGCATGAAGGTCGACGCCGAAGGCGAGGGCAAGACCGAGGACGAGAAGGCCGAGGACGAGAAGCCCGCCAAAGGCGACGGCAAAAAGACGGACGCCGAAGGCGACGGCGAGAAGGCCGACGCCGAGGGCGAGGGGAAAAAGAAGAAGAAACCAGTTCGGGTTCCCGGGACGTTCGAGCTTCGCGGGCGCATTCACGTGACCGGCGAGCTCTTGCATCGCCCGCTCGTTGCGGGTGCCGAGGGCGACGCGACGTCGCTCGATTTGGCGGTTCCAACCGCACGAGTGAGCGCGCGCTACACGGCGCCGTTCGAATGGCTCACGGCGGAGCTCGAGTTCGACATCGCCGATCGCAGAATGAAAGATGGCTACATCCGCGCGCGGAACCGACATCTCTCTGCCCAGGCGGGTCAATTCAAAGTCCCCATCTCGGGGATCGCGATGGAGTCCGGATGGGACCTGCCGCTCGTGCGCCGGGGAATGATTCACGACCTGCTGCTCGACTGGCTCGACGTTGCGGGGCGCTTACCCGGCGTGCTCTTCGGGGTTCGCGGGCGCGGCGGTATCAAACCCCAGCTCCAAGTGGGCGCCTTCCAGGGGCAGGTGCAGGTCGACCCGATCGTCCCGGGTGACCGGGACACCGACCTCATCGAGGCGATGAACCTCGAGGCGCAGAGCTATGTCGCGCGCTTCGAGGTGGAGCTCGCCGACATCGACTTCGGTTTGTCTTACCAGCACCGCGTGGGGTCGCCGGGGCTCGGCCAAACCGAGCATTATCCGACGGCGGGCTTCGACGCCATGGTGAACGAAACGTTCGATACCGGAGGTCTCCGCCTCTGGCTCGACGTGCTCGCCGGCGAGAGCTTCTACGAGGTGGCGGGGAAGACGTCCCCGGGCGACCCGCTGTTCGCGACGGCGCGGCTCCTCGTCGCGTACCGCTTCGGGGGAGTGGTGCCGGACGCCTTTTACGTGGAGCCCTACGCCATGGGCGGCGTGTTCGAGCCGGACTTCGACGTTTCGAACGATTTTGCGTGGGAAGTCGCCGTAGGCGTCAACGTGGGTGCCTGGGACCGGGCTCGCGTTTCGCTCCAAGGGGAGGCGCTCCGCGCGTCTCGCAACTTCCCGATTCCCTACTTCGCTTCTGGCCGTAAACAACAGCAGCTCGGTGCCATCCTGCAGGCAGCTTTGGCGTTCTGATGTTCGTCGTTTTCGAAGGTATCGACGGGAGCGGGAAAACCACCATCTCGAATCAGGTGGCAGAGCGCCTGAGCGAGAAGGGCCTGCGCGTGAAGCACCTGCGGGCCGAGGGAAAATTCGCCTCTTCGGTCACGGAGGCGATTCGTGAGCTCGGGCGCGATGCGAAGAACCTCGAGCTCGTTCCTCAAGCCGAGTTCTTGCTCTACGTCGCGCGTGAGGTGCAGCTCATCGAGGAAGTTCTGCGGTCCGCGCTCGGCACGAACGACCTCGTGATTGCCGACCGCTTCCTCTACACGGCCGAGGTGCTCGGTCGTTTCGGTCGACTGCTGCCGGTCGAGTGGACGCAGCCGATTTTGCAGGCGGCCTCCTTGGGAATCACGCCGGACCTCGTCGTGCTCGTCGACGTCGATCCGACGCTGGCCCGCGCTCGGCGCAAGGCATTCAAGCTCGCGGCGCGTGACCGGCGTCCGCCGTCGCGCAAGGGCCTGGCCGGGGTGGGACTGCAGCACCGGCTGCGCCGTGGCTATCTCGAGCTCGCCCTGAAGGAGCCCGAGCGGTGGGTCGTGATCGAGAACGAGGACGAGCTCGAACGCTCCGTGGCTCGGGTGACGGCGCTGATCGAGGACGCCTGCGCGCAGGGGCCGAAGCGCGCGATCGAGCGCTTTCGTGCGGACGTCCGGACCCGCCCGGTGCCCGTTGCGCCCACGACGCCCGAGCAGGCGTTCGAGGCGTTCCTGCGCTGGATCGACGAGCGGGCCCGGCGCGAGCCGCGGGTGGCGGCGTACTTCCTCTCGGGGCTCTTCGGCCCGGAAGTCGACGAACGGCGGCGCGCGCTCGCCCAGCAGGTGCCCGAAGCCGTTCTCGCCGGGCTCAGCGGGCTCGACGATCCGGTGAGCTGGGGTCTGCGGGAAGAGCTGGCAGGCCGATACCCCGGAGCCGTCGCGCGAACGCTGTCGGGGATCGCCGGGACCAACGAACGCGCGCACGCGCTGCGCGTCCAGCTCGAGCCGCGCGCTCCGGTGGACGTGCTGAGCGCGCTCGAGCGCTTGGATGACGGGCCGTCTTGGGAAATCCGGGATCGGCTTTGGACGAACTACCCGGACGCCGTCGCGGCATCGCTCGCCGGCCTCGGCGGCGAGCGGGCGTGGAGCCTGCGTGCTCGATGGCTCGAGTCGGTCGAAGACGCGCTCGGGGCCGACTACGAGCTGTCGCGCATCGCCTGCAAGTCGATCACCGGTTTGGACGACGAACGCGCCTGGACGGTGCGCACCACGGCGCGACGCGCTGCGCCGGTCGCGGCGCTCTCGTCCCTTGCCGGGCTCGCCACCGACCAGAGTCTCCGGTGGGGCGAAGAGCTCCTCGTCCGAGCCCCGAAGGTCGTCATGGCCACGATTCGTCGGGTCGCGCACCCGCGCGCCTGGGCGATGCGCCGTGCCGTCGTCGAGATTTGCAAGGAAGCCATCGACAGCATCGATTGCATGGACGACGCCGAAGCCTGGGAGCTGCGCGAAGCCCACTGGGATCGGTGGCCCTCGACGGTGGTGAAGACGCTCGGCCCGCTCGCCGATGGACCGCGGGGTCGGACGCTCCTCGAGCGCCAGCTTTCGACCCACGGGACGAACGTCTCGCTTTTGAAGCACGTCTCCGGGATCGTGCTCGGCGTTCACCGGCTCAAGGGGCAGCGGCCCGGGTGAAACATCCACACGCCGCTAAGGAATCGAGCGTCGAATTCGTCATGAATTCGACGCATCGCGAGGGCGTTTGGGTACCAACCCATACAGTCCTCCGAAGTCGGCGAGATTTCCCGTCGTGCGTTGCCGTCACCAAACTTCATGTGCAGTGAAGTCGCGCTCCAGGCGCGGGACCTCGCGGCGCCGGAGGCGGGAGCCGGCCGGTGCGTCGCGTGCGGCCCGGAGCGGCTCCGCTAAACCTGAGAAGAATCAATCGATACGAACGCGAAGTACTCGACGAAAGTAGGTGCTTCGGTCACGTTCTCGTGAACTCTTGGTGAAGGAGATCCCGATACTCATGAGCCGCGCTCAGCAACTTGCCGCCGGGGTTGCCCTCGTTTTGGGTTTGGCGTGCGGTGGCGAGGACCCGGATCCGACTCCGGGAATCTCGGCCGAACCCCTCCTGCCGTGGAAGGTCGGGAACACGTGGACTTACAAGGTCACCGACAACGGTGTCGTCAGCACCAAGGTGACCACCGTGGGAGAGCTCGAGCCCGTGGGGATTGGACCGAACAAGGACGTGCTCGCGCATCACGTCGTCACCACCAAGTCGGACGGGCTCGACAAGACCGAGAGCTGGCAAGCGGTCGAGGGCGATCGCGTCGTGCGCTACCGCGAGACCTCCTTTTCGGCGAAGACCGGACAGCCCACGCTCGACGAGGTGTGGTCGCCGAACAAGCTGCGCGTCGACTCTTCCGCCGAGCGGACGACCGTGGGCGCCACGTGGCAGGAACAGTACGAAGAAACGAAGATTCCTGCCGGCGCGGCAGCCATGACCGAGACCGTCGTGGACACTTGGTTCGTGGACAAGCTCGAGGACGTCACGGTTCCCGGAGTGGGCACGAAGACCGCCGTCGTTTTGCGCAAGGTCAGCCGCACCGGCAACGTGAAGCGCTACTGGTTCGTGCCGGGTGTCGGCAAAGTGCGTGAAGAGGGTGGGCAGCTCGAGGAGCTCGTCGAGTTCACGGTTCAATGACCTTCAGCGCGGTGGATTCCTGCCCGCCGTCGGCGGACGAGCGCATTACGGCCGAGCGGCACGAGCTCAAGTACCTGGTCGTGCCGCAGGGGCTCGATGCGCTCTTCCAGGAGCTCAACCGCGAGCTTCCACCGCACCGTTTCGTCGGGGAGGGGGCGAACCGCTTGCCCGACGCGCACCACTTCGTCACGACGATCTACTTCGACACGCCCTCTCGAGCACACTACCGCGCCGCGCTCGCCAACACCGAGGCGAACGTCAAGGTCCGCGCGAAGGAATACTACGATTTGCATCCGGCGCTCGCGGAGCTGGCGACGGATCCGGATCACATCGTGCGCTATCAGCCGTGGCTCTGGTTCGAGCTCAAGCGCAAGGACGGCACGCGCACGCGCAAGCGCCGCGTTCGCGTGCCGAAGCGCGCCGTTCCGATCCTGTTCGCCGAAGGGCGCATCGTGCCCGACGCGCTGCTCGGGCCGGATCTGGCCCAGAAGAGCACGGACCTTGCGGGCATCGAGGAGATCGTCGCGCATTGCCGAACCCTCGACGAGCCGCTCTCGGCGACCTGCCTCGTAAACTACCGGCGTCTGCCGTGGCAGGCGGGCGATGGATCGCTGCGGATCACGGTGGACCTCGGGCTCGCGTTCTACGCACCGCCGCCGGATCTGTGGACGCGTGAGCGGGCGCTGGTTCGCGACTCGTTGGGCGCGCCGGCGAGCGTGCTCGGGGATGCGGTCATCGAGGTGAAGGCGCAGGGCGCCATCCCGAATTGGGTGGAACGGGCGCTCGAGCGGGCTGGGGCGCGACCGATCGCGTTCAGCAAGTTCGTCGCCGCTTCGAGGGCCGTCGATGGGGGGCGCTGACGGAGGGCTGCGCCGCAAGCTGCGGGTCGCGGCGGCGTGGCTCCTCACGCTCGCCCTGGTCATCGTGTACTTCGCCCTGCCAAACGGCGAGAACCCCGTGGGGGTCGAGGCTGCGGCGCGAGCCCGGACCGAGCCTGCCGAGGAGCGGCGGCTCGACGTGATCGAGGTGTCGCCGGCCGACGCCGTCGCCGGTGCGGCGATCACGATTGCGTACGTCGGCGCGCTCGACCCCGAGGACGTGCGCCCCTACGTCGGGCGCGAGGAAATGCCGGTGCTCGCACGCAAGGAGGGCGCCGTGGTCGCGCGGTTGCCGGGAAATCTCGAGCCCGGTCGAGTGAAGATCCGAGTCGCCTCGGGTGGCGAGCGGAGCAAGCCGTACGACATCCGCATCAAGGCGCCCAACTGGCGCAAGCCCTTTCGGAACCTGGTGGGCGGCTTTGCGCTGCTCGTGTTCGGAATTGGCGTCTTGGCGCGCGGGGCGCGCGCGGCAGCGGGGCTGCCGAGCGCGCACGGTCTGTCCCGAGTTGCACGCCGGGGCACGGCAGCGCTCGGGTTGGGCGCGTTGCTCGGCGTGCTCGCGCAGTCGACGACGGCGGCTGCCGGCGTGCTCGCTGGGCTCGTGGCCTCGAGCGTGCTCGCCGTGGTGCCGGCGGCGTGCGCGTTCTTGGGGGCTCAAATCGGCGCGGCCTCCGCTCCGCTCGTGACGGGGCTCATCGATCCGCGCGAGGGTCTGCTCGTGATCGCGGTGGGCGTGCTCTGGCTCGGGCTCGCCACCGATCGGCGCGCCGTCGCGATCGGTCGCCTCGTGCTCGGAGCAGGCTTGATTGCCTTCGGGCTCCAGACCATGCGCCCCGGGTTCGAGCCGTTCGTCCAAGATCCGGAGCTACTGTCGTTCGTGTCGCGGTTGCGCGCCGAGAACGGCGCCGACGTCGCGCTGTGCGCGCTGCTCGGTGCGGCGCTCGTCGCCACGCTGCAAGGTCCCGCGCCGGTGCTCGTTTTGGTGTTGGTGCTGGCGCAGACGACGGCGCACTGGGACCTCGAGACGGCGCTGGCCGTGCTTTCGGGCTCGGGGCTCGGCGCGGCCGTCGGGGCGCTGCTCACGACGCCCGCCGGCCGCCGCTGCCGTCGCCTCGCCGAGCTCCATTTGCTGATGGGTGCGGGAAGCACGCTGCTCACCGCTGCGACCGTGGGGATCTGGAGCAGCCTCGCCGATTCGATCGTTCCGGGCGTGCCGCACGAGATCGATTGGGGAAAGCGCGTGCTCATGCCGAACCTCGGATTGCATCTCGGCGTCGGCTTCGCGCTCTCGCAGCTCGCGGCTGCGATCGTGTTGCTGCCCCTCGTGCCGCTCGCCGCGCGGCTGTTGAATCGCGTGCTCCCGGCGGACTCGGGCAAGGAGCTCGCGCGCGTCGGCGACTCGGTCCGCGTCGTGCGCGCACGCTTGCTCGCGGCGCTCTCCGTGCAGCAGAGCGCGCTCGAGCCGCTCCTCGAGCTCGCGCTCCACGGGCGTCGCGAGGCCGGGCGCATCGCCGAGCACCGCCTTGCCGATGCGCACGCGCTGCTCGAGGAGTCGATTTCGGGGCCGCTCTCCGCGTTGCCGAAGGATCCGGAGGGCAGCTTGCTCGCGCGGCTCGCGCTCGGCTGTTTGCAGCTCGAACGCGCGCTCGAAAGCGTGCAGAGCCAAGCCGAGCGTCTCGTCGATCGGAGGGTCGCGCTCTCCGCGGAAACGGAGACGCCGCTGCTGCTCGGTGACGACGAGCTCACGTTGCGCAGGCTGAGCGCGCTGCTCGACGAAGGCATCGCGACCGTTGCCCATGCGCTCGAGACGGGGTCGGAGATCGATCTGGAGGCCGCGCGCGCGAGAGAAATCCGCATGAACGGGCTCGAGGCGCACGCGCGCAGCGCGGTGCTCGCGGGCGCGCGCGATGCTGCCGCCATGCGCATGCACCTCGCCGTGCTCGGTCTGGTGGACGCGCTCGAGGCCGCGGGCAATCACGTCTATCGTCTCGCCGAGACCTTGGGCGAGGGCAATCCGACTCAGGTGGCTTCGATTCCAGCGTGAGCAACGAGCACGCGCTCGACCAGAGCGAGCGCGATCGCGGCGTCGTCGCTCGTGAGCACGCCCGCTTCGCCGGAAGCGGCGCGCGCCAGGCGCAGGCGAGCGTTCGCCGGGATGCGGATCCGACCGCCGCCACACGCGCGGCAAACCAAACCGCCGCGCGTCGCGTCGGCGCTCGCGGCGCGATCCTCCGGGCACGGCTTTCCGCAGCGCACACAGCGTTCGAGCTCGAGCGCCCACCCGAAGGCGTCGAGCAGAAGCAGCCCGGCTTCGGCGAGCTCGACTTCGGCAGGGCGCTCCGCCGGCTCCGCGGCGAGCCGATCGAGCAAGCGCTCGAGGATCGCCCAGGCTTCGGGCTCCGGCGTGCGTACGGGCGCCGCTTGCCGCGTCCAGGCGAGCGCGCGGCCCGCGGCCTCGAGCTTGCGCAGATCCCCGAGCAATCCGGTGCGAGGGCGCACGAGCACGGCCTCGCGCAGAACGAACAGCTCACCCGAGCGCGGCTCGTCGAGACGAACGCGGATCGTGAAGAAGGGCTCGAGCGATCCGGCGAACCGCTTTCGGCTCTTGCGCGCGCCCCGAGCGAGCGCCGAGACGCGACCGAGCGTTTCGGTGAACAGCGAGAGCACGAGATCGGCCTCGCCGAACTCGACGCGGCGGAGCACGAGCGCCGAGCTCTCGTGAACCGCAGGAGGTCGGGGTGCGGTCACCCGATCGCGCTGTCCGTTCCGGGCGAGATCAGAGATGCGGGGGCGCGCGAAAGCTCCTGCGGCATGTCGTCGCCCCGCGGCTTGAGCACGATGCTGAGCGCGAGCGTGAACAGGATGAGCAGGAGCACGAAGGCGATCGCGACGCCGAAGCGCCGGCCGCGCGCGGGCTTCGGTGCGCTGTTCGACAAGGGCAGCGGTGTCACCGTCACGACACGCCGGCTCGCGGTGTAGCGCGCGAGCACCTCGTCCGGAGGAAGGCCGAGCGCGCGTGCGTACGACTTGACGAATCCGCGCACGAACACTTCACCGGGCAGCTCGTCGAAGCGGTCGGACTCGATGCGTTCCACGCTCGAGACGGGGACGCGGGTGCCGCGCGAGATCTCCTCGATGCTGATCCCGCGTGCTTCGCGTTGTTCCCGTAAGTATTGACCGACGCTCGGCATTGGACGGCCCGAGACTACTTCAGCTTCTCCAGCCAGGAGCGGCAATTTTTCCCTGTTTCCGTCGATGTCGACAGGGCGACACACCGCTCGAGATCCGCTCGCGTTGAATCCATGCGCCCGAGGCGATGCGCGACTCGGGCACGTCCGAGTAGGGCGTCCTGCAGACGACTACACTCGGGCGCGTTCGTTTCGAGAGCCCGCGAGAACGCGGCGAGGGCGGGGGCGAGCTCCCCGCGACGCTCGTAGGCGAGGCCGAGACGATAACTCCCGACACAGAACAGCGGCTGAGCCGCAATGCTGCGGCGGAGCGCGTCGATCGCGCGGTCGACGTCGCCGGCCTCGAGGTACGCCCAACCCAGGTTGCCCCAGGCCTTCTCTGGTGTTTGGTAAAGGATGTCTTCCGAGAGGGGTTTCAGGGTGCGGATCGCCTCCTCATAACGCTTCTCGTGGATCAACACCACACCCAGGGTGTTCCGCGCTTCGCGAAAATCGGGATCGAGCTCGAGGGCGCGCCGAGCATGGCGCTCGGCTTCGCCCAGCCGGCACTCGGCGGGGCCCTGCGCGCAGAAGGCGAGGTAGAGCAAAGCGACCAGGTGGTGGGCCTCGGCGTTCTCGTCGTCGATCTCGACGGCCTTGAGCGCGTGCTCGAGGGCGGGGCGGAGCTGGCCTTGACGAAGCCAGAGGTCGCGAGCGATGTCGTACTCACTCTCACTCTGGCGCACGGGATCGCGAGGCCCGGGACCCGTGGTGTTGCCCGCGCAGGCGGCGAGGGCAATCGCGGCAGCCAGCGCGGAGGCGGAGGTTCGAAGCCGACGCGCGCGCTGCCCCGGCATGATCAGCCTACCCGACGTCGGTTGGCCGCGACGCTTGCCGGCGGCGCGGACGTTCGAGCGCGCGCGGCGACGGTGAGACGAGCGCCGCGGCTTCCGCGAGACCACGGCCTCGAATACTCCACGTCGGTACGCATCGCGCGGGGACTCTATCAACGGCGTTCCTCGTTTCAACCCTCGATTTCAGTTTCCCGAGCGAATCGAGAACGGTGAGGGTGGGAGCTCCGGGAGCGTTGCTCCGGCGCTCCTGCAGTACTGAGGAACGGCAGGAAACTCTTCCGGCCTAAGGCTTTCGGAAAGAAGTCCGACGAATTTCGCGTGGGGCAGGTCGAGCTCCGGGCCACGCGCGTGCTCGGCGTCGAGCGCGAGCTCTGCGGCGACGGCACCGACCACGATGGGAGCATCGAGCTCGCGAACGAGCTCGGCGGCGTGTGCGCGGGCGACGGCGCGCGGAGCGAGGAGCTCGCGTCCGTCGGCAGCGTATGCAGCGGCAAACACCTCGTTTCGCCGGGCATCGAGCAACGCGAGGCGCGGCTGCGGCCGCGCCTCGGGCACGGCTCGGGCCATCGCCTGGAGCGACGAGACGCCGACGACCGGGACGTCGAGGCCCAGGGCGATTCCCTGGGCGAGCGCGATGCCCACGCGCAAGCCGACGAACGAGCCGGGCCCGG
>QGUH01000831.1 GCA_003242355.1 Pseudomonadota bacterium | reverse complement strand
TGTTGATCCAACGGGGGACGATATGCGTTTGGCAAACCAAAGGGTCCGACTGGATTGGGGAAGAAATGACCAAGACCACCATTCGCAATGCCATTCTTGCGGCTGTCGTCGCTGCTGCGCCGTTCGCGGCGCCTTCCGAGGCGCACGCGGTGAGCAACTGCGTCACTCGGAGCGTCAGCTCCACCTATACGGGGACGACATGGCTGCAGAAGACGGTGTGCAACGCTGGCGAAATCGCGGTGTCGGCGGGGGGCTTCTGTTCGGCCGCAGGCGACATGAAAGGCGTTTCGACCACGAGCGGAACGACGGACAGGCTCGTTTGGCTTTGGTGCAACCAGCCCGGCCAGGCGTACTGGTACGCCGTCTGCTGCCAGCCCTGAGAGGGGACGCGCGTGCAGCCGGTTCTGCCCGGTTCCACCTCCGCGTGGGACCGGGCAGAACCCCGACGCTGGAGGGTCCGGAGGGTTCCGATGTCATTCTCACGATCGTTCTTGCGAGTCTCGGATGCTGCTCTTTTCGGCCGGCACATTCTGCCAGCCTTGTTTGTGATTACGTCCGCATGCAAGCTGGAGCAGGCTGGGAGCGCTACGCCTCCTGTGCAGAGCGCGGCCAGCCGTGCGCAACCATCCGGCGATGCACGCTCGTGCTTGGACTACGCTGAGTCCATCTGTGACAAGACCGGGGAGGAGACGCCCACGTGCTCCGCGTGGAAAACTGTCGCGGAGCTGATGTCACCCCGAACCTGCGGTGTGGGAATGGAGGATCTCGACCATTCGCTCACACGGTTCGCCGCAGTTCGTCAGCCGTGCGAGGCGCTGCGCCAATCTTTGTGTGACGCTTTTGCTCCGGAGTCCGAAATGTGCGACTTCGTCAGAGTCCAGATCGGGCAATTTCCGGTCGAGCAGTGCAAGGCGATGAGCGCGCGCTTGCCGGACGTCATCGCGGATCTGAAGCGGCTGCACGCTGCACAAAAGCCCTTGCCCGCTGACGTGATGGCTCGAATCGCGGCCGGAAACGGACCAGGATTCGGTCCCGGCGCCGCCAGCGTGGAAGTCGTCGCGTTCTCGGATTTCGAGTGCCCCTATTGCTCTCGCGCCGCTCGTGTCGTGGGCAAGCTGCGTGAGCTATACGGAGAGCGCATTCGCTTCGTCTTCCGGCAGTATCCGCTTTCAATTCATCCCAATGCTCGGCTCGCGGCCGTGGCCTCCCTGGCTGCCCACGCCCAGGGCAAGTTCTGGCCGTATCACGATAGGCTGTTCGCGAACCAGGGGACCCTCGACCGAAGTGCTCTGGAGGAGCACGCTCGGGTCGTCGGACTGGACCTCGCGCGGTTCAAGAGCTCGCTCGATGACCCGACTTTGGCGGAGCAGGTCGAATCTGACCTCGTCCTTGGGAAGAGCGCCGAGGTCGAGGGCACGCCGACACTGTTCGTCAATGGGCATCGAATCGCTCACCCCACGGATCTCACGACCGTCGTGAACGCCATCGAACGTGCCTTGGCTCAGACCTCGAGCGGCTGAAGTTCGCCTCTCGGCATGTTAAGGGGTCCTAAGCCTAGATTTCGGGCTTCCTAGTGCACCGCAAGTCAGATGCGAGCAACCATCCCGGAAGGCGATTGCAGCACGATTGATGCTGAGCCAGGCCTCGCGAAATTGACCGCATTTCATATGCGGTGCACTAGTCGGGGAAGGCCGATCCCTCGCGTCTTTCCGCCGCCTTCGCGCCCGTCGTGCTCGCGATAGCGCTGCTATCGCTGCGCGCGCCGAACGCGAATGCGTCAGGAAATCCGCTTCGGTCTCGACCCTCCCCTCCGGCGTCAGCCCGAAATCTAGGCCAAAGGGTAGCGGAGAACAGGACTCCCCATGCATGCGCATTGGGCTTCTTGCCTGGCGCGTGGGTCTCAGGCGTCCGTGCGAACGGAGCCAATGCCGTGTTGCTCTTCGCGCTCCGTCGGGACACTTGTCCTTAGACGAGCATGGGTGGGGAGGCCGGCTTCGTGCAGCACGGCTCGAGGCTCTTGAATGGCAGGATGGGCGATGAAGCCATTGAGTTTTTGGTGCGAGTTGCGGTAGTCTTACCGGGAACCCTAGCGAACGACAGGTGGGGACCGCGATCCATGATCTCGGAAAGCGCGAAGGTGGAGGGAAGTTTGTTGCAACTCGGTGAAGCAAATGGCTGGCGGCACGCGTTGCGCAGCGGGGATGTCGACCTGGATTTTGTCTGCCGAATGCTCCGGCGGGGACCCGAGCTCTCCAGGCCTCCGGCCAAGGTCTTGGAGCTGATTTCCTGCCTCGTGCGGCATCGGGATCGCGTTCTCCCGAAAGAGGAGATCGCAAAGATCATCTGGCCGGAAGTCACCGTTTCCGAGTCCTCCTTGCGTTGGCTGCTGAAGGAAGTCCGCCGGTTTCTCGGGGACAGCGGGTCCAGCCAGAGATACATCGAGACGGTGCGCGGATACGGTCTTCGTTGGGTGGCGGATGTCTCCGTTATTGTTTGTTTGAGAGCCGATGCCCATCGGCGTCGTCATCACGTTGCGTGGAGTGCGACGCTCCCGGAGTGTTCTCTGTGCTCGTCGGGCACGCAACTCCGTGCTTGCTGCGGCACGGGTCGCTCGTCACTTCTGTAGACGAGAGACCAGCACGTGGCCCAACCCGCCGGTCACGTGCGGCTTGGGCCCCCTCACTCCTGTCTTTTATAACAATCCCCGAGCCCACGAGCGGGACGCCTATCTCGTTTGCTGTCTTCTGTTTGAAAAAAAAAAAAACACTGCATAA